>JAICSZ010000463.1 GCA_025936615.1 Pedococcus sp.
GGCGTGGTCGTCGGGCTCGGCATCAACGTGAGCCAGGCCCGCGAGGAGCTCCCCGTGGGCACCGCAACCTCCCTGGCCCTGGCCGGCGCGCCCGACGTCGACCGCCAGGCACTGCTGGTCGCGGTGCTCGGCCAGCTCGCCGAAGTGCACTCGGCCCTCACCGGTGGTGAGGGGGCTCGGGGAGCCGCCCACGCGGCATACCGCAAGGCCTGCACCACCATCGGCAGCGAGGTGGACCTGCACGTCGGGGGCGCCGCACCGCGGCGGGTGCACGCCGTCGGCGTCGACGACGAGGGACGGCTCGTGGTGCATGGAGGGGACAGCGAGTATGCCGTGGCCGCCGGTGACGTCGTCCACGTCCGGCCGGCGGGGTGAGGGCTTGGTGTGACGCCCGGCGCGACACGGCATGATGCGAGGGTGACCTCCGTGCTGCCGCCGGACGACGGCGAGCGCCTGCAGCTCGACGAGCTCGCGGCGCGGCTCCTCGGCAAGCCCGCCACGATGGGGCGACGCGACGTCAGCCGTGGGGCGCGGGTCTCCCAGCGCTCGGCCCGCAAGTTCTGGCACGCACTCGGCTTCCCCCTCGTCCAGGACGAGGACACGATGTTCACCGAGGCCGACCAGGTCGCGCTGCAGGCCGTGGCCCGGCTGGTGCGCGAGGAGGAGCTCGACGAGGAGACCGCGCTCGCGTTGACCCGGGCGTTCGCGCGCACCACCGACCGGCTGGCGGTCTGGCAGACCCAGCTGATGGCAGAGGCGCTGGCGCCACCGGAGCTGGCGGCGGCGCTGGACGAGCCGGACGCCCGTGCGGTTCCGGACCTCAGCACTGCCGAGGCGTCGGCCCTCAAGCTCGCCGACATGGCCGACGCCCTCGAGCCGCTCCTCATCTACGCGTGGCGGCGGCACCTCACCGCGACGATCTCGCGCATGCTGGCCGACTCCGACCCGACGCAGGCCGGCCAGGGCGTCCGCAGGGTGGTGGGGTTCGCCGACCTGGTGAGCTTCACGGCGCTGGTGCGGCGGATGACCGAGCGGCAGCTGGCCGTGATGGTGCAGCGGTTCGAGGCGCTCGCCACCGACATCGTGACCGCACACGGGGGGCGCGTCATCAAGACGGTGGGTGACGAGATCCTGTTCGTCACCCTGGACGCCGCTCCCGCAGCAGCCGTGGCGCTCGACCTGGTCGACACCATGGCCGAGGACGAGCTGCTGCCCGACGTACGGGTCGGCATGGCTTTCGGGCCGGTGCTGTCCCGGCTGGGCGACGTCTTCGGCACGACCGTCAACCGAGCCAGCAGGCTGACCTCGGTGGCGCCTGCGGGTGGGGTGCTGGTCGACGACGCGCTGGCGTCGTCGCTGACCAGCCTGTCCGGCTTCCAGACCACGGCGCTGCGCCGCCGCTCGCTGCGCGGCATCGGCCAGGTGACCCCGAGTGAGCTGCGCCGCTCGCCGGGGGTCCGCACGAACCCGAGCGGCCGCAGCACGGCCGCGCGAACAGAGAGGCGAACTGAATGAGCCAGACCCCCGCCACCACGCTGGTCCGGATCGAGCGGCACGGGGACGGCGGGCACGTGGCCGAGCTGGTGCTCGACCGAGCGGAGGCCATGAACGCCGTGTCGACGGCGATGGCCCACGCCCTGGGCCGGGCCACCAAGGAGCTGGCCGGCGACCCCGGGGTGCGAGTGGTGGTCGTGACCTCGAGCAGCCCCAAGGCATTCTGCGTGGGTGCGGACCTCAAGGAGCGCAACACCTTCACCGACGAGGAGCTGCGCGCCCAGCGCCCGATCGCCCGGGCGGCATACGGCGGGGTGCTCGACCTGCCCGTCCCGGTGGTGGCGGCAGTGGACGGCTACGCGCTCGGGGGCGGGTTCGAGATCGCACTGTCGTGTGACCTCATCGTCTGCGGTGACGCGGCAGTGGTCGGACTTCCCGAGGTGAGCGTCGGGGTGATCCCCGGTGGCGGCGGGACGCAGCTGCTGACCCGGCGTGTGGGGTGGTCGCGGGCGGCACGGATGATCTTCACGGCGGAGCGCTTCGAGGCGGACGCGGCGTGCCGGCTGGGTGTTGTCGACGAGGTGGTGCCCGCGGGGACTGCCAGGGACCGGGCGCTGGAGGTCGCCGCCCAGATCGCCGCGAACTCGCCCGTGGGCGTGCGCAACGCCAAGACGGCGATGCGGCGCGGGTTCGACAC
>JAICSZ010000387.1 GCA_025936615.1 Pedococcus sp.
ATCGAGCTGACCCCCGCGTCCTCGATGCCGCAGGCGACGATGTTGTCGGCCCACGAGAGGTCTGCGTCGCAGTTGAGCGCGAACCCGTGCATCGTCACCTGGCGGCTCACCCGCACTCCGATCGCGCCGAGCTTGCGGTCCGGGCCCCGGTCGTCCTCGAGCACCCACACACCGGAGCGGCCTGCGACCCGCACGGTCTCCACGTCGAACTCCCGGCAGGTCCGGATCATGACCTCCTCGAGCCGACGCACGTGGGCGACGACGTCGATCGGGACACCGTGCAGCCGCACGATCGGGTAGCCGACGAGCTGCCCGGGTCCGTGCCAGGTGATCAGTCCGCCGCGGTCGACGTCGACGACCGGCGTGCCGTCCTTCGGGCGCTGGTGCGGCTCGGTGCGCTTGCCCGCGGTGAACACCGGGGAGTGCTCGAGCAGCAGCACGGTGTCCTCACCCCCGGCGACGACACCGGCGTGCACCTCGCGCTGGTGCGCCCAGGCCTCCTGGTAGTCGACGAAGTCCGGGTCGAAGCCGACGTGCTCGAAACGCATGGGCGTCAGGTTACGCCCGCGAGGTCGGTGCTCCCGGGCGCGGCGGGGCAGCGTGGAGGCCCGAGCGCCTAGTCGACCCCCACTTCCTTGGCGATGATCGCGGCCTGCACCCGGTCGCGCAGCTGGAGCTTCATGAGGATTCGCGCCACGTGGGTCTTCACGGTGGTCTCACCGATGAACAGCACCTGCGCGATCTCGGCGTTGGACAGCCCCCGGCCCAGCTGCCCGAGCACGTCCCGCTCACGCGCGGTGAGGCGGTCGAGCTCTGGGCTGGCCGCTCGAGGGGGTGCTTTGGTGAACCGGTCCAGGAGACGGCGGGTCAGCGCAGGCGCCAGCAGCGCGTCGGCGCCGCGGGCCGCCTGCCGCACGGCGGACACGATGTCCTCACCGGGCATGTCCTTGAGGAGGAAGCCGGACGCCCCGGCCTTCATCGACCGGTAGACGTACTCGTCGAGGTCGAAGGTGGTGAGCATCAGCACCCGCGTGCGCGCACCGGAGGCTGTGATCTGCTGCACCGCCGCGAGGCCGTCGGTGCCCGGCATCTGCACGTCCAGCAGGAGGACGTCCGGCTCGGTGGCCGCCACCAGGGCGACGGCCGCGTCTCCGTCCTGCGCCTCTCCGACGACCGTCAGGTCGGGCTCGCCCTCGAGGATCATCCGCAGCCCGCTGCGCACCAGCGGCTGGTCGTCGGCGACCGCGACGGTGACCGATCCCCGGTCAGGGCTCGTGCTCACGACGGCACCCGCACCGCGGCTGGCAGGGGCAAGCTGGCGCGAAGCTCGAAGCCGCCTCCCGCGCGAGGCCCCCAGACCACGCTCCCGGAGGCTGCGTCCACCCGTTCGCGGATCCCGAGCAGCCCTCGGCCGTTGCCCGCTCCGGACGGCGCGCCGGTTGCGGGCGTGTTCGCCACGCGCACCTCGACGCAGTCCCCGACCCGTCCCACCCAGACCGTCGCCCGTGACCCGGGGGCGTGCCGGATCACGTTGGTCAGGGCCTCCTGGACCACGCGCAGGGCGACCAGCCGCTCGCCGGGGCCGAGCAGGACCTCGTCGGCCAGCTCCGTCTCGACGACGAGCCCCGCCTCCCGGACCCGTGCCACGATGTCGGAAAGCTCCTCCGACGTCGACCCGTGCGTCAGGGCCGCGAGCCCGTCCTGTGCCACCTCCGCAATCGTCGCGACGACCTCGCGCGCCCGGCCCGGGTCGGTGGGGGCCAGGCGCCTGGCCGCGCCGGCTTGCAGGGTGATCACGGTCAGGGTGTGGCCGACGACGTCGTGGATGTCGCGGGCGATCCGCAGCCGCTCGGCGACCAGTGCGCGCTCGGCCCTCTCGCCGTCCTGTTGTCGCAGCGTGTTGTTGTTGGCGCGCGTCTCCTCGAGCAGCAGGCTGACGCGGTTGACGGCCCGGCCCCCGACCCAGGCGACCAGCAGTACCAGGCCCTCGCCCAGCCGGTCGTCGGTGCCGACGCCGAGCAGTTGACCGAGCAGGCACACACACAGCCCGAGCGCGGACGCCGGCCCCCGCGTCAGGGCGCCCACGGCGAAGGTCGCCCACATCGCGAACCCGGTCTCGCCGAGGCTCCCGTCGAGGGGAGCGACGAGTCGAGCCCAGGCCGCCGTTGCGGCGAACGCCACGGCAGCCGCTGCCACCGGACGCCACCACAGCAGTGCGAGCGGGACGCCCACCGCGAGGGCGGCCGGCCCCAGCACCCAGGCCGGCGCGTGCATGGGCAGCGCGGCCGAGGTCTCGAGGACCAGCCCGACGATGATGGCCCCGGCCGCGAGCACCACCCAGCGCTGTGCCGTCACCCGAACCGCGGGAAGGCGGTCCGTTGGCGGGTCCTGCCCGGCAGGGGGAGGCAGGGCAACCGGCACGGTGAGGCCCACGATCTCCTCGCGGGTGCGGGTGAGCAGACCCCGCGCGGCATCCTCGATCCCCTCCGGGTCCGCTCCCGACCCGGCCTGGCCGGCGAGCCGCCGCAGACCATCGACCAGCGTCGGTTGCAGCCGTTCAGCGGTCCGCAGGCGTTCGGCGAGCACGACCGACTCCTGGCGCTGCTGCTGGGCGGCCTCGATGTCGGCACGTTGGCGGCGCAGCGTGGTCAGGGCCCGCTGCCGTACCCGGACCAGGCGGCCCACGCCGGTGGGCAGTCCGCCGACGAAGACGGACACGAAGACGATGCCGCTGACCCGGTCCCATCCGGTGCGGGTGCCGAGGTCGGCGGTCAGCACGACGAGAAGGGGCAGCGCGAGGCCGAGGCCGACCACCGGTCCCGAGGAGTGTGCGCCCACCGAGTACGACGCCAGCATGAGCGCGAGGATCCACACTCCACCCGTGTCGGGTACACCTGGCCAGAGGGCGGCGTTGAGGGCCGTGCCGAGCACCCCGAGGGCGGCGATGACGCAGAGGCTGGGCACGGGTCGGTGCCGTCGCACTGCGAGCGTCAG
>JAICSZ010000084.1 GCA_025936615.1 Pedococcus sp.
CGCGGTCGACTCCGGTGGGGCGGGCCGCTACCGCGGCGGACTGGGCTACGAGAAGCAGATCCGGATGCTGCGGGACGGCCACTTCATGTCCATCGCCGACCGCTCCATCCTCGCGTGCTGGGGGGTCAAGGGCGGCAAGGCCGGCATGCCGTTCAGCGTCACCATCGACCTCGGCGGCCCGGACGAGCGCGAGGTCGACGCGCTCGCGAACGCCGAACCGGTCAGGGCCGGCCAGGTGATCCGCATCCGCACGACCGGCGGGGGCGGGTGGGGCGACCCGCTCGACCGCCCCTACGACGAGGTCGAACGCGACCTGCGCTGGGGCAAGGTCTCCGTCGAAGGTGCCCGCGCGGCATACGGCGTGGTGGCCACGGGGACCACCGACGAACCGGTCGTGGACGTGGAGGCGTCCGACGCCCTGCGCGCGCGCCTGCGCGCCGAGAGGCCCGAGCGCGAGCCGTTCTTCGACCGCGGACCGGGTTATGCCCGCCTGGCCGGTGGCAGGACGGCCGCCGACGTCGACTGGGTCTGACGGGGCACCCGGCTGGTCAGAGGGGCTCGAGGATCCGGCGCAGGAACTGTCGGGCGCGCTCGGTACGCGGATTGGTCAGCACCTCGGCCGGCGTGCCCCGCTCCACGACGACTCCGCCGTCCATGAAGAGGACCTGGTCGGCGACCTGCTGGGCGAACCGGATCTCATGGGTCACGACCACCATCGTCCAGCCCTGCGCCGCAAGGTCCTTCATGGCGCCCAGCACCTCACCGACGAGCTCGGGGTCGAGTGCGGAGGTCGGTTCGTCGAACAGCATGAGCTGCGGCCGGATGGCGAGGGCGCGCGCGATGCCCACGCGCTGCTGCTGGCCGCCGGAGAGCTGGTACGGGTACTGCTCCGCCTTGTCGGCCAGCCCGAGGACCTCGAGCAGCCGCCGAGCCTCCTGCTCCGCCTCGACCTCGGGGCGCTTCTGGACGACGGTCGGGCCCTCGAGGACGTTGCGCAACACCGTCATGTGGGGGAACAGGTTGTGCGCCTGGAAGACCATGCCGCTCTGGGCGCGGAGCCGCTCGGCCTGTCGCCGTGGCACGGGCCGCCGTGCCCAGTCCACCTCCACGTCACCGATGCGCACCACCCCTGCGTCGGGGGTCTCGAGCGCGTTGAGCGAACGCAGCACCGTGGTCTTGCCCGAGCCGGATGGCCCGATGATGACGGTCACGCTGCCCCGCGGCACCTCGAAGTCGATGGCCTCGAGCACCTGGTGGTCACCGAACGCCTTGGCCAGGCCCGCCACCGACAGCAGCGGCCGGCCTGCCGGTTCCCCCGCGGTCTGCGGGCGGGTGAGGTCGTGGTCAGTCATGCGGCGACGTACCTGTTCTCTCGGGCCTCCAGTCGGTTCTGCAGGTGGGAGAGGAACTGGCAGACCACCCAGTAGAAGGCTGCCGCCACACCGTAGAGCAAGAAGAACTGGTAGGTCGGTGCGGCGATCTCCTGGGCCTTGCGCAGGATCTCCCCCACCAAGATGGTGGAGGCGAGCGAGGTGTCCTTGACGAGTGAGATGAGGGTGTTGGACAGCGGCGGGATCGCCGTCCGGACCGCCTGCGGCAGGACGACCCGACGCAGGGTGGCCACGTAGCTCATCCCGATGGTCGACGCCGCCTCCCACTGGCCCCGGGGCACGGCGAGGATGGCCGCCCGGATGGTCTCCGCGGCGTACCCAGCGACGTTGGCGGTGAGGGCGATGACCGCCGCCGGGAACGGGTCGAAGCGCACCCCGACGTTGGGCAGGCCGTAGAACACGATGAACAGCTGCAGCAGCAGTGGCGTGCCGCGGATGACCGAGATGTACACGCGGGCCACGGCCGACACGAGCCGCATCGTCGACAGCCGCATGAGCGCGACGACGAGGGCCAGCACGAGCCCGAGCACGAAGCTCACCGCGGTCAACGGAATCGTGCCGACGAGGAGGGCCTTGGCCAGCGGCCACAGCGACTCGGTGACCAGCTGCAGGCGCTGGCCGTCCACTAGGCCTGCTTGGAGACGTCGGTTCCGAAGTACTTCTCGGAGATCTTCGTCAGCGTGCCGTCGGCGGCGAGGTCGGCAAGGGCCTTGTCGACTGCCCCCACCAGGTCGGAGCCCTTGCGGGTGGCGACGACCTGGTCGGAGGTCTCACCGGTCTTGGCGGCGATCTTGACTCCGGTGTCTCCGGTGGACTTCTGGTAGTCGAGCACCGCCAGGCTGTCGTTGACCGTGGCGTCGACCCGCTTCTGCTTGAGCAGGGCGACCGCCTGGGTGAATCCCTCGACACCTTCGACCTGCGCCCCGGCGTCCTTGGCGACCTGGGCCCAGTTGCTCGTGAGGCTCTGCGCGGTCTTCTTTCCCTTGAGGTCGGCGAGGGAGCTGATCCTGGAGTCGTCGGCGCGGGTGGCGATGACGCCCTCCGAGACGGTGTACGGCGTACTGAGGCCGTAGAGGCCCTCGCGCTCCGGGTTCTTGGTCACCTGGTTGATGACGACGTCGAACCGCTTGGAGGTCAGGCCCGCGAAGATCGAGTCCCACGGCGTCTCCACGTACTCCGCCTTCACGCCCAGCTTCTTCGCCACGGCAGCGGCCACCTCTACGTCGTAGCCGACGAGCTTGTTTCCCTGCTTCGGGTCGTGGAAGGAGAACGGCGAGTACGTCCCCTCCGTGCCGACCTTGAGCACCCCGGCCTTCTTGACGGCAGCGAGGTCGGAGCCCCCGCCGGAGCCGGAGCCTCCAGACCCCCCTCCGCACGCGCTGAGCAGCAGCGCGAGGATCGTGGTGAGGGCGGCGGCCAGGGTGAGCCTCGTGCGCATGGGTGGGTGCGTCCTTTGCAACGTGTGGTGTCGGTCCGGATCGGACCGAGCAATCATAACGCCCCGTTTGAGGAGCAATAACGTCGAGGTATGCCGCGGGGTTGCCTGACGGGGGCAGGTCGGGGTGCGAGCGGGGCAGCGCCGGCCAGCGCCTAGGCTGACCCCGTGTCCGGACCACTGGAGGACGTCACCGTCATCGACCTGTCTCGCGCGTTGGCCGGGCCGCATGCGGGAATGATGTTGGGAGACATGGGAGCCCGCGTCATCAAGGTCGAGACGCCGGGCGTGGGAGACGAGTCGCGCGGATGGGGGCCGCCGTTCGTCGGCCCGGAGGACGATCCCATCTCGACCTACTACATGTCCTGCAACCGCAACAAGGAGTCCATCGAGCTCGACCTCAAGTCCGGCGACGGTCGCGAGACCCTCACCCGGTTGGTGCGCCACGCCGATGTGCTCATCGAGAACTTCCGGCCCGGTGTCCTCGACCGGCTCGGCTTCACGGTCGAGCGGCTGCACGAGGTCAACCCGCGGCTGGTCG
This sequence comes from Pedococcus sp., assembly GCA_025936615.1. The sequence continues at coordinate 3,368 of JAICSZ010000084.1, forward strand.
TGCTGTCGATCAGCGGGTTCGGCCACGACGGGCCGCAGGGCGGACGGGCCGGGTACGACCAGATCGCCCAGGGCGAGGCGGGCCTGATGTCGCTCACCGGCACGAGCGCGGACAAGCCGATGCGGGTCGGCCTGCCGGTCGGCGACCTGCTCGCAGGCATGTACGGCGCCTATGGCGTGGTTGCCGCACTCCACGAGCGCAACCGCACGGGGCGCGGCCGCGTCGTGCGAACTTCGCTGCTGGCCGCGATCGTCGGCATCCACGCGTTCCAGGGCACGCGCTACACCGTCGCCCACGAGGTCCCCACCCCGCAGGGCAACCACCACCCCTCGATCTGCCCGTACGGCCTGTTCACCTGTCGCGACGGGCTGGTCCAGGTCTGCTGCGGCAGCCAGGGACTGTGGGTGCGGCTCGCCGAGGGCTTCGGGATCGACCCTGCCACACCGGGATTCGCGACCAACCGCGAGCGGGTCGCCAACCGCGAGAAGGTGAACGCCGCGCTCGACGCAGCCTTCGCCGAGTACGACCTGGCCGACCTGCTCCCCCGGCTCGACGAACTCGGCGTGCCGGCCGGCGAGGTGCGCACCCTCGACCGCGTCTACGACTGGGACCAGACCCGTTCGCAGGGCCTCGTCATCGAGGTGGACCACCCCGTGCTGGGCCGCGTGGAGGTGCCGGGTCCGCCGTTGCGGTTGGACGACAACCCGTATGCCGGTGGGCGGGCCGAGCACCTCGCCCCACCGTTGCTGGGTCAGCACGACGCCTCCATCCGGGCCTGGCTGGACGAGCTGGACGCCCAGGACTGACGCCGACCGTCGCTGCCGGCAAAGGCTCGCGCCGGGGTTCCCCGGATCCCGCCCGGGCAAGCCCGTGCGGCCTCCATACTCTGACCATGACCGGGCCGGGGGACGGCGTCGGGCGACGACGCCACAGGAAGCCGTTGTCGCGCGGTGTCGCCTGGGGTGCGGCCGGGCTGGTCGGTGCGGTCGGCGTCACCATGGCGCTCACCGGTTGGGGTACTGGCGATGGACCACTCGGTCCACCAGGCGGAGCAGGCGTGGGAACCACCAGGGATGTCGGCGCCTCCTTCACCGAGGGCGAGATCTTCCTCCACAACGACGGGTGGTTCGACGCACACATCGAGTCCGTTCGAGCCGTACCCGAAGGCGACGCAATGGAGGGTATGCCGGTCGCCTCCATGACGCTGGCGATGCGAGAGCCCGGACGCAGCGCCGTCGGCATGGCCGAGGGAGCAGGTGGGGAACTCCTCCCCACGGCCGATCGCCACCCTGTGGAAGGCTTCGTCATCCATCCCGACAGGGCGGTGGGGCGGGGCCGCGGGATGGCCGAGCTCCTCGTCACCTACCGGCTGGCGCGTGAGGGCACCTGGCACTACCTCGGCTACGAGGTGACCTACCGCTCCGGGCTGGTCCGGCACCGGATGCTCGTACCCCTCACCGTTGAGGCCTGCGCACCGAAGCGAGCCGCCCCGGGCTGCGGCGGTGAGTCGTCGTGACCAGGCTCGGCGGCCTGGAGCTGGTGCAGACGGTCCTCGACGAGGGCAGCTGGGTCAGCTGGGATGCGCCATCTCTGGACGTGGCACCAGTCGGCAGCACCTATGCCGAAGAGCTGGCCGCGGCGCGAGAGCGCACCGGAGTGGACGAGGCGATCGTGACCGGCGAGGGCCGCATCAGGGGCCGGCGCGTTGCGGTGATCGCCGGGGAGTTCCGGTTCCTGGCAGGGTCGATCGGCAGCACCGCTGCGGGGCGGATCGTTGCAGCCTTCGACCGTGCCCGAGAGGAGGAGCTCCCCCTCTTCGCCGCTCCCGCGTCCGGGGGCACCCGGATGCAGGAGGGCACCCCAGCTTTCGTCGGCATGGTGAAGATCAGCGCAGCCTGCACGGCCTTCAAGGACGCCGGTCTCCCCTACCTGGTCTACCTGCGGCACCCGACCACTGGTGGCGTGTTCGCGTCGTGGGGCTCGCTCGGCCACGTGACCGTCGCCGAACCCGGCGCCATGATCGGATTCCTCGGGGCGAGGGTCTACGAGTCGCTGTACGGCCACCCGTTCCCCGACGGCGTGCAGACCGCGGAGAACCTCTTCGAGCACGGCCTCGTCGACGCCATCCTCCCCGCGGAGGCGCTCGCCGAGGTCGCGGACCGGGCGCTCACCGTGCTGTCCGGTCCGCGCGAGGACCTGCCCGACGTGCCGGAGCTGCCCAAGGAGCCGCTCGCCGACGTGCCGGCCTGGGAGTCGATCACGAGGTCTCGGCGCGAGGACCGGCCCGGCGTCCGGGCGCTGCTACGGCTCGCTGCGACCGACGTGCTGCCCCTGCACGGCACCGGACAGGGTGAGTACGACCCGGGACTGCTCATGGCCCTGGCACGTTTCGGCGGGGCTCCGTGTGTGGTGCTTGGCCAGGACCGGAGCCGGCAGACCATCCAGGAGCCGTTGTCCCGCAAGGGTCTGCGCGTGGCCCGTCGCGGGATGCGGCTCGCGCACGAGCTCCAGCTGCCGCTCGTCTCCGTCATCGACACTGCCGGAGCGGCGCTGTCGAAGGAGGCCGAGGAGGGTGGGTTGGCCGGCGAGATCGCGCGGTGCCTCGCCGAGCTGGTCACCCTAGACGCGCCGACGGTCTGCGTCCTGCTGGGGCAGGGCACCGGTGGCGGCGCGCTGGCGATGATGCCCGCAGACCGGGTTGTCGCCGCACAGCACTCGTGGCTGTCCCCGCTCCCTCCGGAGGGTGCCTCGGCGATCCTCTACCGCGACACCAGCCACGCCCCCGAGCTGGCGGCGAGCCAGCGGGTCCGCTCCCTCGACCTGCTCCACGCCGGCATCGTGGACCGGGTGGTCGCCGAGCACCCCGACGCGGGCGACGAGCCCGAGGAGTTCTGCCTGCGGATGTCGCAGGTCATCCAGCACGAGCTCGCGGTCCTCGCCCGCCAGGACCCGTCGGAGCGGCTGGCAGCACGGCTGGAGCGCTACCGTCGGCTCGGCTGACGCGCGGACCTGACAACCAACTCGGCACCGTTGGGCAGGTGGTGACAACGCGGCATACCGTCGTCGTCCCTAGGCTCGCCGCACGGCGTCCACGCGCGAGGAGGTGTGCATGCGGGTCCTGGTGGCGCTGGGTGGCAACGCCATGACCGGCCCCGACGGCAGCGCCACCCAGAAGGCGCAGCGCCACGCGATCCGGCGCGCCATGGAACGCATCGCCGACGTGGTCGCGGCGGGGCACGAGGTCGTGATCACCCACGGCAACGGTCCTCAGGTGGGCAACCTCCTGGTCAAGAACGAGCTGGCCGCCCACGTGGTCCCCCCGGTCACCCTCGACTGGTGCGGCGCGCAGACGCAGGCGACGGTCGGCTTCACCGTCATGGACACGCTCGAGCCCGCGCTGCGCGCCCGCGGTGCCAGCCACCCCGTCGCCGCGCTGGTCACCCGCACCCTCGTCGACACCGACGACCCCAACTTCACATCGCCCAGCAAGCCGATCGGTCGGTACCTCCCGCGGGCGCAGGCGCAGGTCCTCATCGACCACGGCGAGACCTGGCAGGACCGCGGTGAGAAGGGTTGGCGCCGCGTGGTTGCCTCCCCGGAGCCGCTCGAGGTGCTCGAGACGCACACCGTCGTGGCCCTGCTGGCCGCCGGCTATGTCGTCGTGGCGGCTGGTGGCGGCGGCATCCCTGTCGTCCGCACCGGGTCGGGCGAGGTGCACGGCGTCGAGGCGGTCATCGACAAGGACCTCACGGCGGCCGTGCTTGCACGCGACCTCGACGCCGACGTCCTCGTCATCGCCACGGACGTTGCGAACGCGACCCTGGGCTTCGGCACCGCTTCGGCGCGCGCCCTGGGCCGGGTGCCGCTCAGCGAGATGGAGTCGTATGCCGCGAACGGCCAGTTCGCATCTGGGTCCATGGGGCCCAAGGTGGAGGCGGTGCTGCGGTTCGTCCGTGGTGGCGGGACACGCGGTGTCATCACTGCGCTCGACCTGATCGCCGACGCCGTCGACGGCAAGGCCGGCACCATCGTCGAGAACTCTTCGGTACCAACGGAAAGGTGAAAGTCATGCCCGACGCAATCGAGGTCCGCAAGGTGCCGCTGCACGGTGTCTCGGACGCCAGCGAGCTGGCCCGCCTCATCGACGACGGGGTGATGGAGGCCGACCGGGTCGTCGCCGTCATCGGCAAGACCGAGGGCAACGGTGGCGTCAACGACTACACGCGGATCATCGCCGACCGGGCGTTCCGGCAGGTCCTGGTCGACAAGGGCGCCCCCGCCGAGCAGGTCGCGCAGGTGCCGATCGTGTGGTCGGGCGGCACGGACGGCGTGATCAGCCCGCACGCGACGATCTTCGCCACCATCCCGGCGGAGAAGGCCGAGCAGTCAGACGACCTGCGGCTCACGGTGGGCTTCGCGATGAGCGAGCCGCTCAAGCCCGAGGAGATCGGCTTCACGCCGATGATCGAGA
>JAICSZ010000096.1 GCA_025936615.1 Pedococcus sp.
GGAGGCCTTGGAGGACGTGACCGTTGTCGGTGAGGTTGTCGCACGACAGGACGGACACGGGCGCGCCGCTGCCGGCTGCCCGGGCGGCCAGTCCCCAGGCCAGCTGGCCGATCGCGGTGTGCGCGGCGCCCGCGAGGTCTGACTGCACCATCGGGTCGTCGAGGTCGAGGCCACCACCGGGTGCGCGCCGGTAGCCCTTCTCGGTGACGGTCAGCGTGACGAGCCGCGTGTCCGGGGCGGCGATCCGTTCCCGCAGCAGCTCCGGCTCGTCGCCGGCGAAGATCACCTCGCGGACCTGGCCGACCACCCGCAGGCTGGGGGCGCCCACGCCACGCTCGAGGACGCCGTAGAGGCAGTCCTGGGGCCGCAGCTGCTCGAGCACCGCCGCGGACCGCTGGGTGGCGCCGCAGATGCCCCACCCGTCCTCGCCCGTCGCCACGACGGCGTCCTCGGTGAACACGGCCTGGTGCGCGCGGTGGAACGCCCCGATGCCCAGGTGCACGATGCCGACCCGGCCGTCCCGCGACCGCGGTGGGGGCAGGGTGGCACGGGTGGGCCCGAGGCCGTCGAGCGCGGCCAGCGACAGCCGCGTCACAGCACCGCACCGAGCTGCCACGGGACGAACTCCTCGCCGCCCAGGCCGAGCTCCTCGCTGAGGGTCCTGCGCCCCGACGCCGTGTCGAGCAGCAGGTCGTAGACCCGCCGGCCCATCTCCTCGAGCCGCACGCCGGCCTCGACCACGCCGGAGCAGTCGAGGTCCATGTCGCCCGACATCCGCAGTGCCACACCGGAGTTGGTCGCGAGCTTGACCGTGGGCACCGGCCTGCTGCCAAAGACGGAGCCTCGGCCCGTCGTGAAGCAGATGAGGTTGGCGCCGCCCGCGACCATGCCGGTCACGGACACCGGGTCGTAGCCGGGAGTGTCCATGAAGACCAGCCCCGGCCCGGGCACGGGCTCGGCGTACTGGCACACGGCGGCGAGCGGGCTGTGGCCGCCCTTGGCGACCGCGCCGAGCGACTTCTCCAGGATCGTGGTGATGCCGCCCTCCTTGTTGCCCGGAGAGGGGTTGCCGTCCAGGGTGGTGCCCTGAGCGCTCGTGTAGTCCTCCCACCACGCGATCCTCTCGAGCAGCGCCTGCCCGACGGCGGGGTCGGTGGCCCGCTCGGCGAGCATCTGCTCGGCCCCGTAGACCTCGGGGGTCTCCCCCAGCACGCTGGTCCCACCGGCGGCGACGAGCAGGTCACTGGCAACACCGAGCGCTGGGTTGGCGGTCAGCCCGGAGAACGCGTCCGACCCGCCGCACTGGAGCCCGAGGATCAGGTGCTCGACGCCGACCTCCACACGCTCAGCGCCGCGAAGCCGCTCGGCGAGGCCGCGAACCAGCTTCTCCCCGTGGGCGATCGCGGCCGCCGTCCCTCCGGCGTCCTGGATCGTGAACGACTCGGTCGGCAGGTCCTCGTCGACGCCGAGGCTCGCGACGAGGTCGCTCACCGCGTTGACCTCGCACCCGAGGCCGAGCACCACGAGGGCGCCGATGTTCGGGTGGCGGGCGTAGCCGCGCAGGGTGCGCTGGAAGACCTCCCAGCCCTCACCGCGGTTGGCCATGCCGCAGCCGGTGCCGTGGGTCAGCGCGACGACGCCGTCGACGCCCTCGGCGTGCATCGCAGCGATCTCGTCCTCGGTGCGACGCACCACCTGCCGGGCCACCGTGGCCGAGCAGATCACGGTCGTCAGCACGCCCACGAAGTTACGCGTTCCCACGCGGCCGTTCGCGCGCCGGTAGCCCTGGAAGGTGCGACGCAGGTCGGCCGGCAACTCCGGGGTGGTGCCATGCCCCGCACCACCCGAGGACAGGGTTGCGGCGTCCTGCGGCATGGCGAGGTTGTGCACGTGGACGTGCTCCCCCGCCGCGACGTCGGCGGTGGCAACCCCGATGACGTGGCCGTACTTGGTCACCAGGGTGCCCACGGCCAGGTCGCGCAGCGCCACCTTGTGCCCGCGCGGTATGCCGCGCGGTGCCGTGAGTGGCGCCCCTGCAGGGACGTCCAGGGTCGCGCCCGCCGGGACCTCGCCCAGCGTGATCGCGACGTCGTCTCCCTCTGACAGCACGAGCAGCTGCTCGCTCATCTCGCGCCCACCTCCTCCTCGGGCTGGCCCAGTGCCGCCCGCATCTCCTCGACGGTCGCGAGGTGTCCGGTACCACCTTGACCCTGCACGGACAGGGCAGCTGCGGCGACCCCGAGCTGGGCGGCCACCTCGAGCGGGTCCCCGAGGGCCAGCCGGGCCGCGATGGTGCCGGTGAGGCAGTCGCCCGCACCGGTCTGGTCGACCACGCGTGGCGCGGCGACGCCCGGGACCTCTGTGGTGCCGTCCGCGTCCGCGAGGACGACGCCGCGTGGCCCACACGTCAGCGCGACCGACGCGCAGCCGAGGGCCAGGACGTGTTGCGCCGCGACAGCTGCCGGCGCCTCGGCCGGGATCCCGAGCAGCGCCGAGGTCTCGTCGGGCCAGGACGGCGTGACGAGCTCGGCGTGCGGGGCGAGCTCACGGAGCAGCTCGCCGGCCTGCGCGGCCGTGGTGAGCCGTGGCCGGAAGTTGGGGTCGTACACGAACCTGCGGGCAACCCGCGCCGCCCGTCGCACTGCTGCGGCTGCCGTGTCGGACACGGCGCTCGACACCCCGCTGGCGACCACGACGCCGGCCCCGGCCAGCGCATCCTCGTCGAGGTCCTCCGGCGACAGCGTTGAGCCGACGCTTCCCGAGCGGGCGTAGGCGAACTCCCTGCGACCGTCCGGGTCGGCGTGGGTGACGTAGACCCCGTGCCCACCCGGGAGCCGGCGGACCCACCTGGTGTCGACGCCGAGCTCGGCAACCCGGTGGACCACCGCGGCGCCGAGGTCGTCGTCGGGGACCCGGGCGACCAGTGCCGTGCGGGCCCCCGCGGCGACCGCGGCCGCCGCGGCGTTGAGGGCGTCGCCGGAGAAGCCCAGCCGGACCGTCGCCCCGTCGGCGAGCGGCGTCAGGGACGAGAACTCGACCAACACCTCTCCGAGCACGACGACGTCGAGGTGCGCACCCGGCATACCAGTCATGGACACCCGCCCGTCACGGCTCCGGCTCCTCGCGCACCTGGGCGACCAGCTGCGTGGGGTTGACGAACCGCAGGGCCACCACGAGCAGCACGAGCATGACCGTCATGTAGATCACTGCCATCGAGTCCACCGACTGCTGAGCCCGGATGCCCGCGGCATTCATCGAGTTGAACAGCGCCACGACAAGGGTGTTGGAGTCGGGTCCCGCGGTGAGGAAGGTGAGCTCGAACATGCCCACGGTGCGGACGAGGACGAGGATGCACGAGGCGAGGATCCCTGGCACCAGCAGCGGCGCGAGGATCCGGGTGAACACCGACAGCGTTCTCGCGCCCGACATCCGGGCGGCCCTCTCGATCGTGGGGTCGATCTGCTCGATGAACGGCGTCATGGTCAGGATCACGAACGGCACGCAGGGCACGAGGTTCGCGAGGATGACGCCGCTGAGGTTGCCGGCGAGGTGGAACTTGTAGAGCACGGTGGCCAGCGGGATGCCGTAGGTGATCGGCGGCATCATGATCGGCAGCAGGAACGCGAAGTAGACGAGCTTCTTGCCCGGAAAGGTGCGCCGCGCCAGGACGTAGGACGCCGGGACCCCGATGAGCACCGAGAGCACCACCACCGCCACGGCCACCTCCAGGGTGACCACGATGACCTGGAACAGGCCGAAGTCGCGCCACGCCTCGGCGTACCACCGGGTGGTGAAGCCCTGGGGCAGCCAGGTGCCGAACCAGCGGGTGCCGAACGAGTTGACCAGCACCGAGCAGACGACGCCGGCGACGAGGATCATGAAGATCACGACGGAGCCCCACACCGCCCAGCCGCTCGGACTGGCGACGATGCGCTTGCGGGGTGCCTCGACTGCGGTGGACATCAGCCCTTCCCTCCTGTCGACCCGACGTAGAACCTGCTGCGCCACAACAGCACGAAGCCGAGGACGACCAGCTCGACGGCGCCCATGATCATCGCGATGGTCGAGGCGAACGGGTAGTCGTACTGCTCGTAGGCGGCCTGGTAGGCCGCGATGGACAGCACCCTCGTCGAGCCCGTCGGGTTGCCGACGAGGATCGCCGAGGGGAACACGCTGAACGCGAGGACGAAGGTGAGGCAGAACGTCGTCGCCAGCCCGGGAGCCAACAGCGGCAAGGTGACCTGCCGGAAGCGCTGCCGGGCACTGGCGCCCAGCGTCGCAGCCGCCCGCTCCAGGGTGGGGTCGATGCCGGAGAGGTAGGACAGGATCAGCAGGAACGCGAACGGGAACCCGGTGATCACGAGCGAGAAGAACACGCCCCAGTAGTTGTTGATGAGGCCGAGCGGCTCCTCGCGCAGGTGCAGCGTCCTGAGGATCCGGTTGAACCACCCCGCTGGACCGAGGAAGTTGATCAGGCCCTCGGCCGTCAGCACGGTGCCCAGGGTGATCGGGATGACGAGCAGCGTCGTCACGAGCCGCTTGCCCCGGAACCGCCCACGCATGCGGTAGGCGATGGGGACCGAGGCCAGCACGTTGAACAGCGCCGCCGGGATCGAGAGCCGCAACGTCTTCCAGATGGTGTCGCGCTGGAAGGCGTCGGTGAAGAAGCGCTGGTAGTCCGCGAACGGGCCACCGCCCTTGGCCGGCTGGAACGACAGGCCCAGCCCGTAGAGGAACGGGTAGATGAACAACCCGATGACGAACACGACGGCGGGCAGGAGCAGGAGCAGCTGGCCGTCGATGCCGCGCTCGGCCAGCCGGTGGCGCCGGCTCAGGCCGGGGTGGGTGGCCTGGGCACTCATGTCAGCCCCGCCCGGCCAGCGCCGGCGCGGCGCCTTCCCCGGAAGCCTCGCCGAGCATCGGCGAGGACGAGGGCGGCGCCTCGTCGCCCATCGGGTAGACCAGCAGTCGCTCGGTCGGCACCGACAGGGACACGGCGTCGCCGGGGGCGAGCCGGTGGTCGCTGCGCAGGTGCAGCCGCTCACCGGTCTCCGTGCGCGCCTCTGCCGCCTGCTCGCGGCCCTGGTACTCCACCACCTCGACGACCGCACGGATCCCGTCTGCCGTGCCGGGCTCGGAGATCTCGAACTCGGTGGGGCGCACGGCCGCCACGACGCGGTCCCCCTGCGCAACAACGCCCACGGGGGTCCCGAGGAGCCGCAGCGCGCCGGTGTCGACGACCACGCCCTCGGGACGCACCTCCACCACCTCGCCCTGCAGCAGGTTGCGGAAGCCCATGAAGTCGGCCACGTGCCAATTGGCCGGCGTGGTGTGCAGCTCCTCTGGTGTGCCCACCTGCTGCACCCGCCCCTTGCGCAGCACCACGAGGCGGTCTGCCAGGGACAGGGCCTCCTCCTGGTCGTGCGTGACGTACACCGTGGTGAGCCCCAGGCTCTGGTGGAGCCTGCGGATCTCGGTGCGCATCTCCAGGCGGAGCTTGGCGTCGAGGTTGCTCAGCGGCTCGTCCATGAGCACGAGCGAGGGCTCCAGGACCACTGCCCTGGCGATGGCCACCCGCTGCTGCTGCCCACCGGACAGCTGCCCCGGCAGCTTGCTCACGTGCTCCTCCAGCTGCACCAGCCGGATCGCCTCGTCGGTGCGGCGGGTGATGTCCGCCTTGGGCAGGTGGCGCATCTGCAGGCCGAACGCGATGTTCTTGCGCACGCTCATGTGCGGGAACAGGGCGTAGTTCTGGAAGACCATGCCGAAGCCGCGCCGCTCCGGCGGGAGCGTGTCGACCCGGGTCTGGTCCTGCCAGATGCTGCCCGCCGTCAGGGGCAGCAGGCCGGCCAGGCAGTTGAGCGCCGTGGACTTGCCGCACCCCGACGGCCCGAGCAGGGCGATGAACTCGCCCGCCCGGATCGCCAGGTTGAGGTCCTGAAGCGCGTCCTGGCCGCCGAACTGGCGTCCGACCCCATCGAGCCGCAGCTCCTCAAAGCGGGCGTTCTGCTGTGTCACGACTTCTTGACCTTCGATCCGCCGATCTCACGGTCCCACTTGTCGAAGGCCGCGACCAGTGCCTTGTTGTCGAGCGGGACCTCCTTGGGGTTGTCCTCGATGAGCTTGTCGTACTCGGGCCGCCCGAACTTGGTGATGGCGTCCTGGCTCTTCTGCGGAGCCATGGAGATGTCGACGTCCTTCACGGCAGGACCCGGGTAGAAGTAGCCGTCGTCGTAGGCCTTGGCCTGCTGCTCCTTGGTGAGCATGAACTGCACGAGCTGCAGCACCGCCGCCTGCTGGTCGGCCGAGGCGCCCTTGGGGATCACGGCGTAGTGGGCGTCAGTCACCCAGTGGAAGCCCTTGAGGGTGCCCACCTTCGCCGACTCGGGCACCGTGCCCAGCACCCGCGGGTTGATGTCCCAGCCGGTCGTCGAGGCGAGCATGTCGACCGTGCCGTTGCCGAGGTCCTTCATCGTCGCGGTCGTGCCGCTCTGGTAGGTGTTGATGTACTGGCCGAGCTCCTTGAGGTAGGCCCAGGTCTTGTCCCAGCCGTTGATCGGGTCCTTGGGGTCCTTGTCACCGAGGATGTACGGCAGGCCCATCAGGAAGGTGCGGCCGGGGCCGGAGTTGGCCGGGCGGGCATACTCGAACTTGCCGGGGTGCGCCTTGGCCCAGGCGAGCAGCTCGTCAGCGGTCGTCGGCGGGTTCGGGACCTTGTCGGGCATGTACTCCAGGAGCGGGCCGGACGGGTAGTACGTCACGGTGACCCCGAAGTCGCCGCCGAGCTCCTGCATCTTCGCGGCCGGCTCGAGGTAGTTGTCCATGTTGCTGAGCCGGTCCTTGTACTTCGGCAGGATCGCCTGCCACAGGCCCTGCTCGGCGCCGGCCGACAGGCCGTCGGTGCCGGTGAGGACCAGGCCGATGTCGACACGACCGGCGCCCTGCTGGGCCTTGATCTTGCCCACGAGGTCGGGCGCCGGGGCCTTCGAGTAGGTCACCTTGGAGATGACCTTCGGGTTCTTCTGGACGAACTCGTCGATCATGCCCTGGGTGAGCTGCAGGTTGCCGGCGACGTCGAGCACGTTGAGGACGACCGGCTTGGACGGCTTGTCCGGCACATCGCCCGAGGACCCGCCTCCTGCCGTCGAGCTGTTGCCGCTGTCGGGTGCCCCACAGGCGGCGGTGAGGCCGAGCAGGATCGCGCCGGTGGCGAGGATGGTGGTGCGCCGGGTGATGCGCATGAGAGTTCCCTTCGTCAACGCCGGGGGCGGCGGTCTTTTGTGGTGGTCGTGATGGTGGTGGTGGCTTCGGTGGGGACTGGGCCGGTGGTCCGGCGGACGACCAGCTCGAGCGGCATGACCCGGACGGTCGGGGTGCGCCGCTCCGGGTCGTTCATCACGGTGAGGAGCAGGTCCACGGCGGCTCGCCCGGACTCCTCCTTGGGGACGGCGA
>JAICSZ010000102.1 GCA_025936615.1 Pedococcus sp.
CGTGGGGCCAGGCATCACGGGGTTGCTCGGCCCGAACGGCGCGGGCAAGACCACCCTCATCGCGATGATGGCCGGCTTCCTCGCCCCGTCGGCGGGGTCGGCAACCCTGGAGGGCAAGAAGATCTGGCGCAACACGGACGTCTACCGCTCGATCGGCCTGGTGCCCGAGCGGGAGGTGAGCTTCGGCTACCTCACGGGTCGCCAGTTCGTCCGGGCCAACGCGGAGCTCCACGGCCTTGCAGACCCCGGCGCCGCGACCGAGCGGGCGCTCGCGGTCGTCGAGATGGTCGAGCCGGCCGAGCGCCGGATCGGCACGTACTCCAAGGGGATGCGGCAGCGGGTCAAGCTGGCCTCGGCCCTGGTCCACGACCCCGGCGTGCTGCTGCTGGACGAGCCGTTCAACGGCGTCGACCCACGCCAGCGACTCCACCTGATGTCGCTGCTGCGCCGGATGGGCGCCGAGGGCCGGACCGTGCTGTTCAGCTCGCACATCCTCGAGGAGGTGGAGCAGGTCGCCCGGCAGATCGAGGTGGTGGTCTCCGGCCGGCACGCGGCCTCGGGAGACTTCGGGCAGATCCGCCGGCTCATGACCGACCGCCCCGTGCAGTACGTCGTCGTCAGCGACGACGACCGCAGCCTCGCGAGCGCGCTCATCACCGAGCCGTCCGTCGTCGCTGTGTCCCTGCGCCGGGACGGGGGTCTGGACGTGGCGGTGAGCGACTTCGGTGCCTTTGCCCACCAGCTGCCGCAGCTGGCCCGCGACCGCGGGGTGCGGATCCTCGAGCTGGTGCCGACCGACGAGTCGCTCGAGAGCGTGTTCGCCTACCTGGTGGGAGCCTGACCGTGAACCCGACGATCCTGCGCCTGTCGACCCAGGCCCTGTTCGGACGGCGACGCGGCGTGCTGCTCCTGCTCATCCCGGCCCTGCTGGTGGTGCTGGCGGTGGTGGTGCGGCTGGTCGCCGGTAGCGGCTCGGGGTACGACGCGGTCATCGGGCTGGGGTTCACGCTGGCCCTGCCGATCGTGGCACTGCTCGCGGCCTCCGCGGTCCTCGGACCGGAGATCGACGACGGGTCGATCGTCTACCTGCTCGCGAAGCCGGTGAGCCGGCACGCGGTCGCGCTGAGCAAGTATGCCGCCGCCTGGGTCGCGACCATGGGCCTCGGCGCCGCGCCGCTGCTGGTCTGCGGCCTGGTGCTGGACGCCGGTGACCCCCGCCGCGCGCTCGCCTGGACCCTGGGTGCGGCAGTCGCCGGCACGGCATACACGGCGCTCTTCCTCGCCCTCGCGGCGCTCACCCGTCACGCGGTCGTGATCGGGCTCGTCTTCGCGCTGCTCTGGGAGGGCCTCCTCGGCCAGGTGCTCTCCGGGGTGAAGTGGGTCGCGATCGGGCCGTGGGGCGAGGCCGTGGCGGCCGCGGTGAGTGATCGCGTGGACAGGTCGGGCATCGGGGTCGGCTACGCACTGGTCGCCGCCGCGGTGGTCACTGCGGCGACGTTGTGGTTCGCGGGCGACCGGCTCCGCTCGTTCACCCTCCGCGGCGACGAGTAGCCCGGTCAGCGGCGCGGGCCGGCGGCGTAGTGCTGCGCCAGGAGGTCGTCGCCCCAGTCGTGCCGCAGGTCGCGCCAGACGCTGTGGATGTGGTTCGCGTCGTCCTGGGTGTTGTCGTACTCGAGCAGGAACGTCGGCCCGAGCACCGAGTAGTAGTGCCCCTCGCCCGGACGCGCGCCCCCCGCCCAGGCGAACCGGATCTCGTCCAGCCCGGCCTCCTGGGCATCGGCCCAGGCAGCACGCGCGGCCGGCTCGGCGGTGCGGTCGAGGTAGTGCCGCACCAGCCGCTGGAGCAGTGCCTGCTGGCCGGCGTCGAGGTCGCCGTGCCCGATGCCGCTGGCCACGACTGACGGGTCGGCGACCGGGTCGTGGCGGGTGATGATGTCGGACGGAGCAGTGCCCGAGGTGACCGCCTGCCGGCGCTGGCCGTCGTCCAGCGTGGTGAGCAGCTTGCGGGCCAGGTCCTCCTCGGTGGTCAGCACCCGCAGCCCTTGGTGTGGCCCGGACGGCACGGTGGCTGGCTCGGTGCCGAAGAAGCTCGGCGTCACGGCGACCTCGGTACCGACAACCGCCACGTGGACAGCGAGGTGGTGGCCGTTGACCCGCCAGGCCCAAGCTGGGTCACCGGGGGAGCCGAACACCCGGAACCAGAAGCGGTCGTCACCCGGCTGCGGGTTTCCCCCAGCCAGCTCGCGCCGGATGAAGTCGAGCTCGATGACCGCACGCGCGGTCCGCGCCCCTCCGGCGCTGCACCCGGTATCGAGCAGGGCCAGGGCGAGGTCGCGCTGGTCGGGCGACATCACGGCGAGCGGCAGCCCGTCGCGCGGACCGGGCAGATAGCTCCACTGCTGGTATGCCGGGTCGTCGAGCTGCGCACCCATCTCCACGTGCTGGCGCTCCTCGAGCGCCGCGATGAAGGCCGTGGCCGCGGTGCGCATGGTGTCGACGAGCTGGGTGGTGCTGGTCGCTGCCATGACGTCCACCTTCCGGCAGGATGCCTTCCGGCTCAACTGGGTTGTCCGGCGGTGGCTAGGGTGAGGCCCTGTGACCGAAGCACCGCAGACCGCCACCAACGCGAGCACGGACATCGCCGCCGCCCGCGCCCGACTGCTCGAGATCATCAAGGACAAGGCCATCGTGCACGGCCGCGTCACCTTGTCCTCGGGCAAGGAGGCCGACTACTACGTCGACCTGCGCCGGATCACCCTCGAGGGAGAGGCCTCGCCGCTGGTCGGGGTCGTCGTGCGCGACCTGGTCGAGGACCTGGACTACGACGCGATCGGTGGCCTCACCCTCGGCGCGGACCCGGTGGCCACCGCCGTGCTGCACGCCAGCGCGTCGGCTGGTGACCGCAAGGACGCCTTCGTGGTGCGCAAGGCTGGCAAGGCCCACGGTCTCCAGCAGCGGATCGAGGGCCCCTCGGTCGAGGGCCGGCGTGTGGTCGTCGTCGAGGACACCTCCACCTCGGGGGCCTCGGCGCTCGAGGCCGTAGAGGCCGTCCGCGCGGCGGGCGGCGAGGTCGTCGCGGTCGCGTCGATCGCCGACAGGGACACCGGCGCGGGTGAGAAGTTCGCGGAGGCTGGGCTGGAGTACCGCTTCGTCTACGGGCTGCAGGACCTCGGCCTGGCCTGACAGGCGTGCCGAGCTCGTCTCCCTGACAGACGGAGGGGAGAAGGTTTGCCGCGGCCCCGGAAGGGGGTATCCCTGCCCTGCCCAGATCGCACCGCGCGGTCGGCAACCAGGTCAGGGAGGGAGCAGCCATGACCCAGAGCTACGAGAGCCACACCCCGCCCCAAGCGGCGCAGGAGACGTCGACAACGGGGGGAGCAGCCTCAGCAACGCCACCGGCGTCGGGGTCGACGTCGACGAGTGAGGTTGCGAAGGAGCAGACTCGATCGGTCGGTGCAGACGCCAAGGAGGGCGGCCGTCACGTCGCCGACGTCGCCAGGGAAGAGACCCGCAACGTCGCCGAGGAGACGAAGAACCAGGCGCGAGACCTGTGGGAACAGACCCGTTCGGAGCTGGTCGACCAGGCGGGCCAGCAGCAGCGGCGCGTCGCGGACGGCCTCAGGTCGCTGGGCCAGGAGCTGTCGTCCATGGCGGACGGCTCGGGCCAGCAGGGCTTGGCCAGCGACTTGGCGGGCCGCAGCGCCGAACAGGCCCACAAGCTGGCGGCCTACCTCGACGGGCGTGAGCCCGGGGCACTGCTCGAGGAGGTCAGGCGGTTCGCCCGCCGGCGGCCGGGGACCTTCCTCGCCGTCGCTGCCGGGGTCGGCGTGGCAGCTGGACGGCTCAGCCGCGGCATGATGCCCGAGCACCACGACGACGAGCCGGCACACCCTTCAGGCACGTCTGCCACCGCTGCCACCGGGTACGTGCCCGCCACCTCTGCGGCCCGCGACACCACCGAGCGCCGGCCCTACGGGGATCACGTCGTGACCACCGAGCCGACTGGTGGCGAGTCGGGATCCTGGGCGACCCGACCATGAGCACCGACTACGACGCCAGGGGCGAGCCCGTCGAGGGCCGGCCGCTGGGCTCGGTCGGCGAGCTCCTGGGCGACATCAGCCGCGACATCTCGACGCTGATGCGCCAGGAGGTCGCGCTCGCCAAGGCAGAGGTCCGGGAGTCTGCACGCCACGCGGGCACCGGTGCGGGGCTGCTCGGCGGGGCTGCCCTGGGTGCGAACTTCGTCCTCCTGTTCCTCTCGCTCGCCCTGTGGTGGGCGCTGGGCGAGGGCGCCGGCCTGGGGCTGGGCTGGTCAGCCCTCATCGTCGCCGCCATCTGGGCGGTCATCGCAGCGGTCCTCGCCGTGGTCGGCCGCAACAAGGTGCAGCAGGTGAAGGGAGTCCCGCGAACCGTGGAGACGACCAAGGAGATTCCGGATGCGTTGAGAGGAAGGGACAACCCGTGAGCGAGAACCCGGAGCAGATTCGACAGGACATCGAGGTCACGCGGGGGCGGCTGAGTGACGACGTCGACGTCCTCACCGAGACCGTGCGGCCGAGCAACGTGGCCCGCCGACAGGCGGACAAGGTCAGCGGCCGGGCGGCGGAGCTCAAGCACCGCGTCATGGGCGTCGCCGACGACGCCCACAGCCGCACCACCGGGGCCGGCTCATCGGTGGGCGAGAAGGCGTCCGAGCTCGGCGACAAGGCCGGCGAGGTGCCGCATATGGCCCGTCGGCAGACACGGGGGAACCCCCTTGCCGCTGGGCTGATCGCCCTCGGCGCGGGCTGGCTGGTCGGCTCACTCCTCCCCGCCAGTGAGCGTGAGCGGCAGGCGGCGGAGCAGCTCAGGGACAAGGCGCAGCCGCTCGTCGAGGAGGCGAAGAGCGTCGCCCAGGAGACGGCCCAGGAGCTCAAGCAGCCTGCCCGGGAGGCCGCCGAGGCGGTGAAGCAGTCGGCCACGGAGTCGGCCCAGACCGTCAAGGACGAGGGCCGCTCCACGGCGCAGGAGGTGCAAGGGTCGGCGACCGACGCCGCCGACACGATCCGGCAGAGCAGGGAGTAGCCGGACTCACCCCCAGCGGCGCCCGGGCCAGCACGGTCCGGGCGCCGCCCGGTGCTGGCAGCCGGCTCGCAGACCTCCCACTAGGATCGGCCGCAACCGACAGACAGGGGAGTCCCATGTGGGTCTGGATCGTCATCGCCGTCATCGTCGTGCTGCTCGTCCTTTGGGCGGTCGGCGTCTACAACGGCCTCATCAAGCTGCGCAACCTCGTGCAGGAGGCCTGGCGACAGATCGACGTCGAGCTCAAGCGCCGGCACGACCTGATCGGCAACCTCGTCGAGACCGTCAAGGGCTACGCCGCCCACGAGCGGGGCACCCTCGAAGACGTCATGAAGGCCCGCTCCGCTGCCATGGCCGGCGGGCAGAGCCCCGCGCAACAGGCCCAGTCCGAGGGACTGCTGAGCCAGGCGCTCGGTCGCCTCATCGCCGTCGCCGAGGCCTACCCGGACCTCAAGGCGAACCAGAACTTCATGGCCCTCCAGAACGAGCTGACCGCCACCGAGGACCGCATCGCCTCGGCACGCCGCTACTACAACGCCAACGTTCGCGAGCTGAACACCAAGGTGGAGACGGTGCCGTCCAACATCGTGGCCGGCATGTTCAACATCAGTCGCGCCGAGTACTTCGAGGTGGAGGGTGAGGAGCGCGACCCCGTGAAGGTCGACTTCGGCCAGCGCGACGCCACCATCCCACCGCCCAGCGGGTATGCCGGGGGCACGCCAGCCGGCGCCCCTGCGTCACCGCCACCGGCTGCACCGTCCGCGGGCGAGGCCTCCGCCGCTGGGCCGGCCCCTGAGGCTGCTGCCCCGCGGCCGCCCACCGAGCCGTAGACGCGAGCATCCTTGATCCGTCCCGTTGTCGACGCCGACCTGCCGGCGGTGAGAGCCGTCGCGGCTGCGGCCTTCGACCTCGAGCCGGGTGACCGCGGCCAGCTCGTCGACCTGCTCCATGAGCGGGGCGACGGAGCACCCGTGGCGCGGCTGGTTGCAGAAGAGGACGGCCGGGTGGTCGGCTTCGTCTACGGATCCGTCCGAGGCAGCAGGGGCTTCGTCGACGGCTGGGCAGTCGAGCCGGCCTCGCGGCGCGGTGGGGTGGGCAGTGCGCTCCTGCGTGGGTGCGAGCATGCGCTGCTCGGTGCAGGCGCCGCCTCCCTTTCGGTCGGCGGCAACACCTGGTGCTACGCGTGGCCCGGTCTCGACCCGGGCTACACCGCCGCACTGGCACTCCTGGAGAGGCGCGACTACTCGCGGACAGACACGCTGTTGAACATGGACGTGCCGCTGTCGGCATGGGAGCAGGGCCTGACGCAGGATGCCTTGCGCGACAGCCGATCTGACGTCGAGCTGCGCCGTGCGACCACCCACGACGCGACTGCCCTGGTGGGGTTCGCCCGAGACTTCTCCGATGCCTGGGCCGACGAGGCAGCACGCGCCGTGCACCGGGACCGGTCTCGCGCGTTCCTCGCCCTGCGTGAGGGCAGGGTGGTGGGCTTCGCCTGCCACGGCGTCTACCGCGACGGGTGGTTCGGTCCGACCGGCGTCGACCCGGCTGAGCGCGGCAAGGGGCTAGGTGAGGCGCTGCTGCGCCTGTGCCTCGACGACCTCGCCGCCGCCGGCACCGAGGTCGCGCAGATCAGCTGGATCGGGCCGATGGCGTTCTACCACCGCACCGTCGGCGCCCGGTGCCGTCGGGTGTTCCTGACCCTCGAAAAGGCCGTCCCCGAGGAGAAGTCGTGACCGAGCCCGCACTCGTCCCCGAGCCGGTCGAGCTGGAGCGCACCGGTGAGGCGTATGTCCTGGCTCCCGACACCGTCATCGCCTGCGACGAGGACGCGAGAGAGGTCGCCGAGCTACTGCGCGAGTACCTCGCGGTCACCGGCCTGCCCCTTCCGGTCTCGGTGGACCACCGGCCGGGCGGCATCGAGCTGCGGCTGGCTGGCGACGGGGGCGCCGACCTCGGCGACGAGGGCTACCGGCTCACCAGCGGCCCGGGTGGGGTGCGCATCGAGGCGGGGACGCCAGCCGGCCTGCGCCATGGCATCCAGACCCTGCGGCAGCTGCTGCCGGCCGAGGTCTTCGGCACGGCCCTCGCCCCGCAGCTCACGTGGGCGGTGGCCGGTGTGCGGGTGACCGACCGGCCGCGGTTCGCCTGGCGCGGGTCACATCTCGACGTCGGCAGGCACTTCATGCCACTGGACTTCCTGCACCGCTACGTCGAGCTGCTCGCCCAGCACAAGCTCAACCGGCTCCACCTGCACCTCACCGAGGACCAGGGCTGGCGGTTCGAGGTGAAGCGC
>JAICSZ010000138.1 GCA_025936615.1 Pedococcus sp.
CCTCAACAACGTCGCCTGATCCACCCCAGGTCCTTTCGCCGCGCCGAGGCCCTGCGCTGTGGACCACGGCGGGGGTGCTCGGTGGGGTGATGTCCGCCGTTGATGCGATACCGCAGCCAGAGTCCCTGACCAACATCGGCAAGCACTCTCCCAGAGCCACTGCTCGAGTGCTGGTAACCGGCGCCCCTGAGGACGGGCTGCACATCAGCGTGCGCAGCGCCCAACCCGTGCCCGCATCCACCGCGCCCACGCTCCCCGGCTCGGGTGCAGGGCTGCTCGGCCTTCGAGCGGGTGGCACTGGCCGGGGGCACGCTGGTCGCCGCCCAGGCCTGCGTGCGCGCCAGGTCGCAGCCGGCCGGTGATCCCCCCGTCCCGACATCGCCGCTGAGCGGCTGGCTCAGTGGGCCAGCTTGAGACCGACCACGCACCCGATGAGGCCCACGAGCAGCAGCACCTTCACCAGGGTGACGGACTCTGCCCCGAAGGCCATCCCGTAGGCGACGGTCAGGGCGGCGCCGATGCCGACCCAGACCGCGTACCCGGTGCCGATCGGGATGGAGCGAAGCGCGTAGGCGAGTCCGCCCATGCTCAGCCCAAGTCCGAGCAGGAAGACGAGCGACGGGGCCAGGCGGGAGAAGCCCGCAGACTTGCTGAGCGCAACCGCCCACACGGCTTCAAGAACACCTGAGACGACCAGAACTACCCAAGCCATGACGGGCTCCTCGAGGCCGTCTTGTCGCACACCGGGTACGGCCCGCTCGTCCGGGAGCCATTGTCGGGCTCTGGGTACGAGCGTCTCACACTCACTCGCGACCAAGCAGGTGGCAGCGAAGGTGTTCTTCGCCGCCCGGGACCCAGCTCCATCCGACTTCAAGGATCAGCGGCGACGCGGCGGTCGTGGGAAGAAGGCGCTCGTGCGCGTTTGGTATGCCGCGTACCCCGGACGCTGGGCCATGTGGCGTTCGAGCAGCCTAGCACCGGTGGCGAAGGCGAGGAAGTAGGTCATGACGATGGGCGACAGCAGGGTCAGCACACCGGGCCAAGCGCTCGCGGCCACCAGCCACAGGCCCCACCACACACTGGCGTCGCCGAAGTAGTTGGGGTGCCGGGTCCACGACCACAGCCCCCGGTCCATGACCTTGCCGGAGCTGTCGGGGTCGGCCTTGAACGCGGAGAGCTGGGCGTCTCCCACTGCCTCGAAGGTCACGCCGAGCAGCCACACGGCAACCCCGACCACGGCCACCGCGGCGACGCCAGCCCCGGCAGCCGCGCTGACCTGGAGGGGCAGCGAGACGAACCACAGCGCCAGGGCCTGGACGGCATAGACCTTGCGGATCGCGACCAACGTCGGGTTGCCACGGTCCCTACCGAGCATCTCGGCGTAGCGCGGGTCCTCACCCTTGCCGGAGTTGCGTCGGTGCATGTGCCACGCCAGCCGCAGCCCCCCCATACCGACGAGGGCGAGCAGCAGCAGGCGTCGCCACAGCACGCCGTCCCCGACGAGGGCGGCGACCGACGCGACGAGCACGAAGCCCAGCCCCCAGGCGGTGTCGACGACACTGACCCGGCCTGCGCGACGCCCGGCGTAGACGGTCACGCCCATGAGGACCACCACTGCGAGCGCCGAGGAGCCACTCACCGCAAGCAGGTTCGTCCAGGAGAACATCACGACCAAGCCGCCGGACGTCGCCCGCCCGTGCCCGAGGATCCGTGCTGGCCAGGGCGCACTGCCAGCACCTGGTCGACGCCCATCCGACGGTCGCGGAACGCCATCGCGCCGCCGACGAGGTAGAGCCGCCACACCCTGGCCATCTCCTCGCCCACGAGGTCGACGACCCGCGCGTGGTTGGCCTCGAGGGTCTCGAGCCACGCGTGCACCGTGCGGACGTAGTGCTCGCGCAGTGCCTGCACGTCGCGCACCTCCAGGCCCGACTCCTCCAGCAGGGCAACGGTCTCGCCCACCGGGCGCATGTGCATGTCGGGGGCGATGAACGCCTCGATGAACGGTCCGCCACCGGGGTGGCGCCCCGGTCGCGACATCTGCTGCACCAGGACGCGGCCGCCGGGGCGTGCCGCGTCGTGCAGCGTGCGTGCGTATGTCGGGTAGTTGTGCTGCCCCACGTGCTCCCCCATCTCGAGCGAGACCACCGCGTCGAAGCCGGTGTCGGGCACGTCACGGTAGTCCTGGAGCCGAACCTGCACGCGGTCGCCGAGCCCACGCTCGCGGATACGCTTGTGCACGAACGCCTTCTGCTCCTCGGCAATGGTCACGGAGGTGACGTGGGCGCCGAAGTGCTCGGCGGCATACAGGCTCATCGAGCCCCAGCCGCAGCCGACGTCGAGCAGCCGCATCCCTGGTGCCAGGCCGAGCTTGCGGCAGACCAGGTCGAGCTTGTCGCGCTGGGCGTCCTCGAGGGTGTAGCCGGGATCGTCGCTGGTCCAGTAGGCGCAGGAGTAGGCGAGGTGCGGGTCCAGCACCAGCTCGTAGAACTCGTTGGACAGGTCGTAGTGGTGGTGGATCGCCTCGCGGTCGCCCCTGAGGGTGTGTCGCCGACCGCGGAGCACGGCCTGCGTCGCCGGCGGGGGCAGCGGTCGCCCGATCGCCCCGGTGCCACGCGCCACCTTGAGCAGCGCCGCCAGTGCGGCAGGCGTGGGCCGTATGCCGCGGAGTCGACGTTCGCGCGCGACTCGCCACGCGTGCGTGAGGGCGGTGTCGAGGTCACCTTCGACGTCGAGCTCGCCGGTCACGTAGGCCTGTGCGGCGCCGAGCTCGCCCGGGTGACGCAGCAGTCGGCGCAGCGCCCGGGGGCGAGCGGAGCATCACGTGCGGCGCGTCGGCCGGTCCTGCGGTGCTTCCATCCCAGGCAGTGAGCCGCACGGGCAGCTCGCCGCCGAGCAGCGGCGACAGGGCAGCCGCGAGAGCAGCGGCCAAACCGGAAGTCATTGTGGCGGTGGTGGACTCGCGAAGCGCGATCGTCGTCATCCGGCGGTCTCCCTCGTGAACACGAGCTGCTGGACATCGAGGTAGCCCGACTGGAACCCGGCCCGGGAGTACTCGAGGTAGAAGTGCCACATCCGGTGGAACACCTCGTCGAAGCCGAGCCCGCGCACCCGGTCGAGGCGTGACAGGAACCGCTCGTCCCACAGCCGCAGCGTCTGGGCGTAGTGCTCGCCGAAGGACAGCCGCTCCACGAGCCGCAGGGTGGTGTGCCGGCGGGTGACGTCGTCGAGCGCCTGGGTCGAGGGCAGCAACCCGCCGGGGAAGATGTACTTGTTGATCCACGTCCACGTGTGGCGGGTGGCGAGCATGCGGTCGTGCGGCATGGTGATCGCCTGGATGGCGACCCTCCCTCCGGGCGCGAGGACCCGGTCGAGAGCCTGCGCGTAGTCGGCCCAGAACTGGTGCCCCACGGCCTCGACCATCTCCACCGAGACGACGGCGTCGAACTCGCCCTCTACGGCGCGGTAGTCGAGCAGCAACACCCGTACGCGGTCGGCGAACCCGGCGTCGGCGATGCGCCGCCGCGCCAGGGCTTGCTGCTCGCTCGACAGCGTGATCGTGGTGACCGTTGCACCACGTGCCGCTGCACGGAGCGCCAGCTCCCCCCACCCGGTGCCGATCTCGAGCAGCTGCGTGCCCTGCGCGACGCCCGCCGCATCGAGCACACGGTCGACCTTGCGCTGCTGGGCCACGACGAGGTCGTGCCACTGCACGCCGGCGCGCGGCGTGCTCACGGTGAGCGCCTCGCCGGCCAACGGCTCCCCCACCACGTGATGACCGTCGAACAGCGCTGAGGAGTAGCTGAGCGTGTCGTCGAGGAAGGTGGCGAACAGGTCGTTGGAGAGGTCGTAGTGGCGCGCGATGTTGGTGCGCGCGTTGGCGCTGGTGCCCTGCTCGGCGGCGGGTCGGTGCGCGACGTAGAGGGCGCGCAGCCGCTGCAGCGGTGCCGGGATGAGGGTGGCCACCCGCGCGGCGAACACCTCGAGCACCGCGGCAAGGTCGGGAGCGTCCCAGTCGCCGGCCATGTACGACTCGCCGAACCCGATGAGCCCGCCAGCGCCGAGCGCCTCGAAGAACGCGTCGGGATGGTGCAGCCGCATCACGGGTGCGCTGGCCTCCAGGGCCGCGCCTCCCATCACCGACCCGTCAGCCAGCTCGACCCGCACCGGCAGCCGCGAGGTGACCGAGCGGAACACGCGCCGGGCGAGCCGGCGCTCGACGCCACCACGGATGCGAGCCCGTGAGGCAGCGAGGTCTGGCCAGCGGGAGGGGTCCACGACGGGCCTCGTGACAAGGGATGGGCTGACGGTGGTCACTTGACTGCCTCCTGGTGATGGGTGGGGCGTGGCTGGACCGGCAGCCGGCGAAGCCACAGCCGGATGCCGTGCCAGCGGATCCGTGCCGACACGGCCAAGGGCTCGAGCGGCTGGGCGAGGGCAAGGTGCAGCACGGTGCGCGCCGTGGCCGGCAGCGCCCGGCCGCGCACCGACGCCGTGAACGGCTCGTGGTCGGCCCGCTCCAGCACGACCTGCAGGCGCAGCCGCGGACCCGGTTCGGGCAGGGTGAGCCGGTAGCGGCCGGACACGTCGTTGAACGGGCTGACGTAGAGCGCCTTGTCGACCTCGGCTCGTCCATCGTCATCGGGCCGCAGCAGGTAGGCGTGCCGGTCGCCGTAGGTGTTGTGGACCTCCGCGACGACGCACTCGAGGGTGTCGTCGGGGCGGCGGCACCAGAAGACCGTGATGGGGTTGAAGCAGGAGCCCAGGACGCGGGGCATGGCCAGCATCAGCACCTGGCCCCCGCGCAGGTCGACGCCCTCGGTGGCGAGGAACGCCTCGAGGTTCTCACGGATGCCGTGTGCCGGGTCGCCGAGGTGGTCACGCGCCTCGAAGCGCACCAGCGGCTGCAGCGGACCGAGCCGCGGGAGGTCGTCGAGGTCGACGAGCCAGGTGTGGCTGCGGTGCCGGAACCGGTGTCGCACCGGCTCGGTGCGAGCGTGCGAGATCGACGTGGCGTAGATGCGCGTCGCCTCTCCCAACCTCATCGGGCCACCTCCAGGGAGACGGGCTCCCACATGGCACGGGTCCACTCGATCCCCAGGTGAGCCGCCGCGGCCACGCCGGACCGCGCACCGTCCTCGTGGAAGCCCCACCCGTGGTAGGCGCCGGCGAACGCGATGCGCGCAGTGTTGATGGTCGGCAGCAGTCGTTGCGCCGAAACGGAGTCCGGCGTGTAGAGCGGGTGCGCGTAGTGCATCGTGTCGAGCACCAGCTGCTGGTCGACTCGGTCCGCACCGTTGAGGGTGACCAGAAGCCGAGGGCTCTCGACCTCGAGCCGCTGGAGCCGGGTCAGGTCGTAGGTCACCAGGACCCCATCTGCTCCGGCCCGCCCATCCGGCATCCAGTAGTTCCAGGACGCCCGCGCGCCT
The DNA here is from genome assembly GCA_025936615.1 of Pedococcus sp. The sequence continues at coordinate 5,430 of JAICSZ010000138.1, forward strand.
GCTGCACGCGGTAGGACGGACTCGTCGGTGTGCAGCTGTGCGACGTTGCTCGAGTAGGGGATGGACGACAACACCTCGCGCTGGGCGCGGGTCGGTGAGGCGAGCAGCCGCACCGCCTGGTCGGGGTGCGTCGCCACGACGACGCCGTCGAACCGCTCCAGGCCGCCGTCGCCGTCCTCGACCACGACTCCGTCAGCGGTCTCCCACACCGACACCACCGGGCTGCCGACTCGCAGGTCCGCGATGCCGGCGGCAACCTTCTCGACGTACCGCGCGGACCCGCCGACCACCGTGCGCCAGGTGGGCGAGCCGAAGACGCTGAGCATCCCGTGGTGGTCCAGGAACGTGAACAGGTAGCGGGCCGGGTAGTCCCGGGCGAGTTCGGGGTCGCACGACCAGACCGCGGCCACCACAGGCTCCATGAAGCAGCGCAGGAAGTAGTCGCTGAAACGCCCGCGTCGCAGGAAGTCGCCGAGCGTCTCGTCACGATCCCCCGGATCTTCCGGCCGGGCGAGCAGCGTCCGCGCCTCGCGGTGGAAACGCCGCACCTCGCCCAGCATCCGCAGGTACGCGGGGTTGGCCGCATTGCGCGCCTGCGCCAACAGGCCCCGCAGGCCCAGCGCACCGGCATACTCAAGTCCCTGCTCGTCGTCACGGACTGACATGCTCATGTCCGAGTCCTGGGTGGCAACGCCGAGCTCGGCGAACAGGCGCAGCAGCGTCGGGTACGTGCGGTCGTTGTGCACGATGAAGCCGGTGTCCACGCGCAATCCACGGCCGCCGACATGGACCTCATGGGTGTCGGCGTGGCCGCCGAGCCGGGGACCGGCCTCGTAGAGGGTCACCGGTCCGGCCTTGCCCAGCACGTGGGCCGCGACAAGTCCGGCGACGCC
>JAICSZ010000465.1 GCA_025936615.1 Pedococcus sp.
CGTGCTTCCCGGGGGCGACGGTCACCTCTGCGACCGAGGACGGCTTCGAGGGGACCGTGAAGGTCAAGCTCGGCCCGATCGCCCTGGTCTATGCCGGGTCCGGCACCTTCAGCGAGCGCGACGACACCGCGCACCGTGCGGTGATCGAGGCCAAGGGCAAGGACAAGCGGGGCAACGGCACCGCCGGCGCGACCGTGACGATCCAGCTCAGCGAAGTCGCTGACGGCACGAGGGCCGACGTCCAGACCGACCTGGCCGTGACCGGCAAGCCCGCGCAGTTCGGGCGTGGGGTGATGCAGGACGTGTCCGACAAGCTGCTCCAGCAGTTCGTCGACTGCATCGAGGGCCGGTTCACCCAGCCCGCCGCGTCCCCGGCCCCGGCGGTAACCCCTGCAAATCATGAGTCAGCGCCGCCCACGCCCGCCCCGCAGCCCGAGCAGGCAGCTCACCCAGATGGAACGAGATCTGCGCCGCCGCGTGAGCGAGACGACGCGATCGACCTCGGGTCGACGGTGTTGCCAGTGGTGCTGAGGTCCTACGGCAAGCAGGTCGCCGGGGCAGCGCTCGCGCTGCTCGCAATCTTCGGGTTGGCCAGGCGGCGTCGGCGCCGACGGTCCAGCCACTCCTGACCGGGCACCTCGTCCGGTACCGGGCTAGGCGACGGCCAACCCCGTCGGGAACGCGTCGTCGAACAGGTCGCGGATCCGGGTGCGTTCGCGCTCGTCCAGGGTGCCGGACCGGCGGAGCAGCTCGGCCAGCCCGCGTGGCCCCACCACGAAGGTGCGCCCGGCCGTCAGGCAGCGACGCATGAGCGGCAGCGTCGCACCCTGGAAGCAGACCACCGGGACCACGACGCCCCAGCTGGCGATGCCGGCGGCCTCGAGTGCCTGACGGACGGCCGCGGCACGGGTCTGCACGCCCGAGAGCAGGTGCGGGTGGTCCGCGCCGTCCACGAGCAGGTGCCAGCCCTCGTTGTCCGCGACGTCCCGGTCCTGGCGGGTGCGGATGGTGACCGAGCGGTCCTCCTGCGGTGCGTGCTCGTCGACGACGAAGACTCCGCCGGGTGCGACGACCAGCCAGTCGAGCATTCCTCGATGCCCGGGCACTCGGCGCCTGTCCAGCCCGAACGCCCCGGTGGACTCGACGATGCTGCGAACCGACTTCGTGCTGCTCGACGCTGCCATGGCTGCCTCCCGGTGTTGCTACACCACAACCGTGCCGCCACCCGAGGATCGGGCGCACTCGTTCCCGACGATCCGGCCCGAACGGGGGACGGGCGGGTCGTCCGGACATTCCGCACGCAGGCTGTCCTACCCTGAGAGTGTGGGTCGCGTGGCACCGTGGTGCGCGTCCCCCAGGCCGTGACAACGCGGCACACGCATCCGTAAGGAGCACGCCCCGATGACCCAGCCCACCGTCGTCGTCCTCAACGGTCCCAACCTCAACCTGCTCGGCGAGCGGGAGCCGGACGTCTACGGTCGGGACACCCTCGCCGACGTCGAGGCCCTGTGCCGCAAGGCTGCCTCGCTGGCCGGACTGGACATCGACTTCCGCCAGTCCAACCACGAGGGCGCACTGGTCGACGCGATCCAGGAGGTCCGCTCGACCGCTGCCGGCATCGTCATCAACGCGGGGGCCTACACCCACACCTCCATCGCGATCCGCGACGCACTTGCCGCGGTGAGCGTCCCGGTGTTCGAGGTGCACCTGAGCAACGTCCACGCCCGCGAGGAGTTCAGGCACCACTCCTACCTCTCCGCGGTCTGCGACGGCGTCATCATGGGGTGCGGCCCCAGTGGCTACGCCTACGCCATCGCGCGCATCTCGGAGCTGGTCCACCCCAAGCCGTGACCCTCGAGCCCTGACACCCGCCTGACTTCCGGCTGGCACCCCGCTGCCGCCACGCCCAGCAGCGGGGCAGACTGTGGCCATGGACCCCATGGACCTCGCCGGCATTGACGACCTGCTCTCGGACGAGGAGAAGGCGGTCCGCGCCACCGTCCGCACCTTCCTCGACAAGCGGGTCGAGCCGCACGTCGCCGACTGGTTCGAGCGGGGCGAGCTCGACGACCCGCGCGGCCTGGCCAAGGAGCTCGGCGGCCTCGGCCTGCTCGGCATGCACCTCGAGGGCTACGGCTGTGCCGGCATGTCGGCCGTCGACTACGGCCTGGCCTTCCTCGAGCTCGA
>JAICSZ010000324.1 GCA_025936615.1 Pedococcus sp.
CCTGCTGGCGCTGCCTCCGGCGGTCCTGGCCTACATGTCCATCGTCAACCGCGGCTACCTGCACCCGCTGGTCGCCAGCCCCATTGGCTGGGTGCTGCTCGCGCTCATGATCGGACTGATGGGCGTCGGCGCTTTCATGATGAACCGCATGGTCAAGCTGGAGGTCTGACGTGTCACCCGTCACCGTGCTGCTCGCGCTGGGGATCGCCGGAATCTTCGCCGGGCTCTTCCTGTCGCTCACCGCGATGGGCGTCTTCACCAACGAGTCCCGAGGCGTGTCCCGCTCCCTCGCCGTGCTGGAGGCGTTCTCGACCGCGCCCAAGGAGATGCAGGACGAGCTCGACCCCGGCTTCGCCGACCGGGTCCTCGACCCGTTCCTGGGCCGGCTCACCGGTCTCGGCAGGAGGCTGACCCCCACCGACTACACCCAGCGGATCCTGGCCAAGCTCAACATGGCCGGGAACCCGCCTGGGTGGACCGTCGACCGGGTGCTGTCGCTCAAGGTGCTCGGGATCGGCGCGGGCTTCGTGGGCGGGCTTCTCCTCGGCGCCATGCTCGGGAAGGGCTTCCTCGGGCTGGTCCTGTGCGGGACGCTCGTCACGGTCGTCGGGTACTTCGGTCCGAACCTGTACCTCTACCAGAAGAGCTACGACCGGACCGCCAAGATCCAGCGCGCCCTGCCCGACGCGCTGGACCTGATGAGCATCTCGGTCGAGGCGGGTCTCGCCTTCGACGCGGCGCTCTCCCAGGTGGCCCGCAACACCGACGGGCCGCTCGCCGCGGAGCTCGCCCGCGTGCTGCAGGAGATGCAGATCGGCCTCGGCCGGGCGAACGCGCTGCGTGCGCTGGCCGAGCGGACCAACCTCCCGGACCTGCGCAGCTTCTGCTCGGCGATGGTGCAGGCCGACGCGTTCGGCATCCCGATCGGGCAGGTGCTGCGGGTCCAGTCGGCCGAGATCCGGGTCAAGCGCCGGCAGCGCGCCGAGGAGGCCGCCCAGAAGATCCCGGTGAAGATCATGGTGCCCCTGGTGCTGTTCATCCTGCCCTCCCTCTTCATCGCCGTGCTGGGGCCTGCGATCATCAGTCTCATGGGAAGCTTCGGCTCGGGCGGTGCTCTTAGTTGAGCCAACGGGAGCAGGTCGCGGTCACCAGCCGCGTCTTCTGCCTCGCCGCCGTTCTCGGGGTCGCGCTGCTCCCGGGCCAGGTCTCGTCCGTCCAGGCCGTGGTCGCCGTCCTCGTGGTGGGAGGGATGTCGACGTACGTCTCCTACGCCACCCGCCGGACGTCCCTGGTCGCCCTGACGGCCGAGATCCTCGTCGTCGCCCTCGTGATGGGGCTGGCCCCGTCCGCCGCCCTGCTGATGCCCTACCTGGTCGTGCTCAGCCTGCTGGCCGGTCTGTTCCGGGCTGTCCCCGGGGTCCTGATGGCGCTGGGTGCCCAGGTGGTCGGCCTGGTCCTGGTCCCGCTCGTGTCCGGCGAGCTGCACGGCCTCACGTTCCGGGCGATCGGTCTCGCGCCGTGGTTCCTGACCGCGGTGGGCGGCGGTGCGGTCGGGGTCTGGGCGCGCAACCTGGGGCGCGGCCGGGTCGGCGGCGACGCCGACGCCCAGTACGAGTCGGCGCGCCAGCTGCTCACCCAGCTGCGCTCGGTCGCCCGGCGGCTCTCGGCAGGCCTCGACAGCGCCGGCATCGCCGCCCAGCTGATGGAGACGGTCCACGAGCACCTCGACGACGCCTACTCCGCGGTGTTCGTGCGGTCCAGCGGCTCGATCCTGATCCCGCTGGGGTTCCGAGGGCTGGGCGCCTCCCAGGTGCTCAGTCCCACCGACCCGCTCGTCGAGCGGTGCTGGGAGGACATGGCGCCGGTCCAGGGCGTGGTGCCCTCGGGCAACCGGGACGCACGGCACCGGACCGCGCTTCCGCTGCGGGTCGGGAGCCGGATGATCGGCGTGGCGTTCTCGTCCAGCGCGGAGCCCGCTGACGGCTCCGCGGTGGAGGCGCTGATGCGCGAGGCCGACGCGCACAGCCTGCGACTGGAGACGGCCCTGGTCTTCGACGAGATCCGGACGCTGGCGACCGCCGACGAGCGGCAGCGGCTGGCCCGCGAGATCCACGACGGGATCGCGCAGGAGGTCGCCTCCCTGGGGTACGTCGTCGACCACCTCGCCTCGACCACCCGCGACCCCGACGTGGCGCAGAGCCTGCGCGACCTCCGCTCGGAGCTGTCCCGGGTGGTCGGCGACCTGCGGCTGTCGATCTTCGACCTGCGCAGCGACGTCACGCCCACCAACGGCCTCGGCTCGGCGCTCTCGGACTACGTCCGGCAGGTCGGCGCGAAGTCGGACCTGACCGTGCACCTGACCCTCGACGAGGCACCCACCCGGCTGACCCCGGCCGTGGAGGGCGAGCTGCTGCGGATCGCGCAGGAGGCGATCACCAACGCGCGCAAGCACGCGTCGGCCCACCACCTGTGGGTGGACTGCTGGACCGACCCGCCACGCGCGCGGCTGGAGGTGCGAGACGACGGCACCGGGATGACCGCCGGCCGCGACGACTCCTACGGCATCTCGATCATGCGGGAGCGCGCCGAGCGGATCGACGCGACGCTGGAGATCACGAGCGAGCCGGGGCCCTCCGGGTCCCGCGGCACGGTGGTGCAGGTTACTGTTGCCGCCAACACTCTCCTCCCCGACGAAGGTGTCATGACCCCGTGACCGACCCCCAGGCCGCCGTGCCCACCCGCGTGCTCCTCGTCGACGACCACGACCTGATCCGTCAGGGCCTGGCGCGGGCCTTCGAGCGGCACGACGACTTCGACGTCTGCGGGCAGGCCGCCTCGGTCGGCGAGGGGGTGCGCAAGTTCAACGCCCTGCATCCCGACGTGGTGATCACCGACGTGCGGCTGCCCGACGGGCTCGGCTTCGAGCTGGTCCGGGAGATCCGCAAGCAGGGTCACGACACCGGCGTGGTCGTGCTGACGATGTACGCCGGGGACGAGCAGCTGTTCGCGGCCTTGGAGGCCGGAGCGTCCGCGTTCGTGTCCAAGGACGCGCCCGCCGACGAGGTCGTCGCCGCGGCCCGGCACGCGCTGGTGTCCCCCCGCTCGTTCGCGGCCGCGGACCTGGCCGGGGCGATGCGGCGCAAGATGACCCCGGCCGGCCCGCAGCTGACCCAGCGCGAGTCCGAGGTGCTGAGCCTGCTGGCCCGCGGCTTCTCGGTCTCGGCCATCGCCCGCTCGATCTTCGTGAGCGAGTCCACCGCGAAGACCCACATCTCGAAGATCTACGAGAAGCTCGGCGCCTCGAACCGCGCGGACGCGATCATGAAGGCCGTCCGCTCCGGGCTGCTCGCCGAGGACCTGCGGGACTGACCACTTCCCGCGTGGGCGGCCCGCATGGCCCGATCGGGTGGCGGCACGTCGTACGACCGGCGCGCCGGTCCGGACCGTTCGCAGGATGCCGCAAGTGGTCCTCTTTGGGATGATTGTCCTGTTGGCTCGACCCGCGGGCCGGCTCAGGCTCACACCCCTTGGGAGAACACCATGCACGACCTCGTCACCTACGTCCGGATCCGCCTCACCGCCATGGCCCGCACCGAGCGCGGCGCGTCCGCGGTCGAGTACGGCCTGCTCGTCGCCCTCATCGCGA
>JAICSZ010000374.1 GCA_025936615.1 Pedococcus sp.
CGAGGATGTCGGCCTGCAGCTGCATGCACAGCGAGTTCGCGGTGACACCGCCGTCGACCTTGAGGACCTCGAGCTCCACGCCGGAGTCCTTCGTCATGGCGTCGGCGACGTCGCGGGTCTGGTAGCAGATCGCCTCGAGCGTGGCCCGGGCCAGGTGGGCGTTGGTGTTGTAGCGGGACATGCCGACGATCGCGCCGCGGGCGTCGGGGCGCCAGTAGGGCGCGAACAGGCCGGAGAAGGCGGGCACGAAGTAGAGGCCCCCGGTGTCCTCGACCTGGCTGGCGAGGCGCTCGATGTCCGCGGCGCCCGAGATGATGCCCAGCTGGTCGCGCAGCCACTGCACCGCCGACCCGGTGACGGCGATCGAGCCCTCGAGCGCGTAGACCGGCTTGGCGTCGCCGAGCTGGTAGCAGACCGTGGTGAGCAGTCCCGAATCGCTGCGCACGATCTCCTCGCCGGTGTTGAGCAGCATGAAGTTGCCGGTGCCGTAGGTGTTCTTGCCCTCGCCGGGGGCGAAGCAGACCTGGCCGACGGTGGCCGCCTGCTGGTCACCGAGGTCGCCCGCGAGCGGAACCTCGCCGCCGAGCGGGCCGTGGGGACGGGTGTGGCCGTACAGGTCGGGGTCGGAGCTCGGCCGGACCTGCGGGAGCATCTGGCGCGGGATGCCGAAGAAGCCGAGCAGCTCCTCGTCCCAGTCCAGGGTCGTGAGGTCCATCAGCATCGTGCGGCTGGCGTTGGTGACGTCGGTGACGTGCACCCCGCCGTCGGTGCCGCCGGTGAGGTTCCACAGCAGCCAGGTGTCGGTCGTGCCGAAGACCGCCTCGCCACGATCGGCGGCCTCCCGCGCGCCGTCGACGTTCTCGAGGACCCACTGGACCTTTCCGGCCGAGAAGTACGCCGCGGGCGGGATGCCTGCGCGCTCGCGGATCACCTCGCCCCGACCGTCCTGGTCGAGGGCGTGGGCGATCCGGTCGGTCCTGGTGTCCTGCCACACGATCGCGTTGTGCAGCGGACGGCCGGTCCGCTTGTCCCACACCACGGTGGTCTCGCGCTGGTTCGTGACTCCTAGCGCGACCAGGTCGGTGGGCTGCAGGCGAAGTCGGGCCAGGGTCGAGGCGATGACGGTCTGGGTGCGCTCCCAGATCTCCAGCGGGTCGTGCTCGACCCACCCGGCCCGGGGCATGACCTGCTCGTGCTCCAGCTGGTGGCGCCCAACCTCCTTGCCGTCGTGGTCGAACACCATGAACCGCGTGCTGGTGGTTCCCTGGTCAACCGCCCCAACGAAATCGGCCATGGCCCGACCCTATCGACGCAGTTCTGGGTGTGCCGGTGGGTCCGGTCGGGTTGGCCGCTGGGACTCGCTTGCGTCTGCGAAGTTGCCCACCAGCGGGGCAAAGTCGCAGACGCAAGCGAGCGCGGCTCACTCCTCGTCGGCGAACCGGCGGAACACCATGCCGGAGGCGGGCTTCGGGGTGAACTTGGTCGACTTGCGCGGCATCCGCTCGCCGGCGGCTGCCACGGCGGCGACGTCCTCCACCGGTGTCGCCCGCAGCAGCACCGCCGTCCGGTCGGTGCCGGCAGCCGCGAGCGCCTCGTCGACGTCGTGCGCGTAGCCGACGGTCTGCTCGTCGTCAGCCAGGCCCCACAGGTGCTCGACGAGGACCCGGTGCAGCACCGTCACGTCGAGCCGGCCGAGCACGGGCGCCGTCGAGTCGAGGCCCTTCGCCACCGCGTCGGGGTCCAGGTCGCTGACGAGCACCGCCGAGTCGCCCGTGGCGAGCGCGACAGCGAATGTCGTGCTCTGCTCAAGCTGGTCCACTGCGTCCGCCACCGGCATCGGGGCGCTGACGCGTGCCACCGGGCGGAGCGCTTCCACCGCGCGCTCCCGTTCGATCGCCACGACGCGGTGGATCGGGTGCACCTGGGGCCCGTAGGTCGAGGTGTCCACGAGCAGCGTGAGGCCGCGGTCCCAGGGCCCGGGCCGACCGTCCCGGGCGGCCTGCCGCTGCCGGTAGGTGGCGTAGCGGTGGTGCCCGTCGGCGATCAGGGCTCGTCGACCGGCGAGGTCGTCGCGAACCCGCGCGAGCTCGGCCGGGTCGCTGACGGCCCACAGCCGGTGCTCGGTGCCGTCGGGCGTCAGCGCCTCGGCCACGGGAGTCCGGCTGTCCACGGACGCGACCAGCGCGGAGGCCGGGCCGCCGCCGTCGTAGACGAGGTAGATCGGCTCCAGGTCCGCCTCCGTAGCCTCCATCAGGGCCAGCCGGTCGGCCACCGGGCCGGCCATCGTGTTCTCGTGCGGCAGGATCACCCCGTCGGCGGGGTCGCGGATCTCGACCGCTCCCAGCAGGCCCCTCGTGAGCTCGCCCCCGGTGGCCATCTCGTAGACGTAGAGGGCGGGTTCGGCATCGACGGCCAGGACGTCCTCGGCGACCCAGCTGTCGAGCAGGTGCCTGGCACCGGCATACCGGTCGCCGTCCCCGAGGGCAGCCTCGGCGTCCCCGGGCAGGACCACCCGGACCGCGTTGGTGTCGCTGGCCCCGGCCAGCCCTTCGCGCTGCTCGGGTGAGATGACGTCGTAGGGCGGGCACAGCTGGTGGCCGATGTCGGTCGACGCGGTGTAGCGGCTGGCGCGGAAGGGGTGCAGGGCGAACGCGGGTGAGGTCACGCCGGCGATGCTACGGCCCGTGGGCTACGGCTCCTGCAGCTCCGGCCGGCCGGGCTGCTCCCCGCCCCGCGCCGCGAGGTAGCTCTCCTTCGGCACCATCACCTTGCGGCGGAACACGCACACGAGCGTGCCGTCCTGGTTGTAGCCCTTGGTCTCGACGTGCACGACGCCGCGGTCGTCCTTGGAGGTCGACTCGCGCTTGTCCAGCACGGTCGTCTCGCCGTAGATCGTGTCCCCGTGGAAGGTCGGCGCGACGTGGCGCAACGACTCGACCTCGAGGTTGGCGATCGCCTTGCCGGAGACGTCGGGGACCGACATGCCGAGCAGCAACGAGTAGATGTAGTTGCCCACGACCACGTTCTTCTTGAACTGCGTGGTGTTCTCGGCGTAGTTGGCGTCGAGGTGGAGCGGGTGGTGGTTCATGGTC
>JAICSZ010000334.1 GCA_025936615.1 Pedococcus sp.
GCATGCTGGCTCCCGTGACACACCCGGTCGTCCCCGCCATCCGTGCGGCGCTCGCCGCCGCGGGCGACCCGGAGCGCGCCGCTGCCCAGCAGGCGTACATGAAGTCCGCCATGCCCTACCGCGGCATCGCCGCGCCGCAGCTCAAGGCGATCCTGCGGCCACTGCTCGCCGATCCGGCCCATCTGGTCCCCGAGCGGGGGGAGTGGGAGGCCGCTGTCCGCGAGCTGTGGGACGGTGCCACCCACCGCGAGGAGCGGTATGCCGCGACGGCACTCACGGGGCACCGCGCCTACCGCGCGTGGCAGGACCCGGACGCCGTCCCCCTGTACCGCCACCTCGTCACCACGGGTGCGTGGTGGGACCACGTGGACGAGGTCGCCACACGTCGCGTCGGCCCGATCCTGTTGGCGCACAGGGAGGCCATGACTCCGTTGGCCCTGGAGTGGGCCACCGACAAGGACCTGTGGCTGCGTCGCACCGCCATCCTCAGCCAGCTGACCTTCAAGGACCGCACGGACCTCGAGCTGCTGCGCGCCACGATCGAGCCGAACCTCCCCGACCGCAGCTTCTGGATCCGCAAGGCGATCGGGTGGGCGCTGCGCCAACAGGCCCGCACCGACCCGGACTGGGTACGGGACACGGTGGCCGGCTACGGCGAGCGGATCAGTGGGCTGAGCCGACGCGAGGCGCTGAGACACCTCTGACGACCCCGGCCGCGACCAGGGCGGCCAGCACCGACCACCCGGCAGCCATGAGGAACGCCCCACCGACGTGGCCACCATCGGAGAGCAGGCCGGCGAGGGCGGCGCCCACAGAGGACCCCACGAGGAACGCGCTGACCAGCCAGGCGAACGCCTCGGTGGTCGTGCCGGCGGGAGCCAGGCGGTCGACGAGCTGGAAGACGCACGTGAGCACGGCCGGCAGGCCGAGACCGCTGGCGATCGTGAGCAGCCCCATGACCACCACGTTCGCGGGGACGGTGCCCAGCGCGGCATACGTCGCCACCAGCAGGGCCAGCCCGAGCAGGAGGTCACGGCGCGGGTCACGGTGAGGCGCGCGGGGGCTGTACGTGAGGCCGCCCACGAGGGCGCCCAGCGCATTGCCCGCGACGAGCCACGACGCGAGCGCCCGGTGGCCGGTCGACTCGGCGTAGGCGACGAGCGCCACGGCCGGCACCCCGATGGTGGCGCCGAGGAAGACGAGCGACGCGTAGAGCACGCCGAGCCGGCGGGAACGCAGCGGTCCGAGCCAGTGCCGGTCCTCGGTGACCGGTGGGCGCCAGGCCCGTGAGACCCGCGACGAGGTGAACCACAGCGTGCCGGCGAGGCCGACGACCGCGGCAGCGACCAGCCCGCCACCGGCGCCGGTGACCTGGGCGAGCAGCACCGCCAAGGGGCCCAGGACGAAGACGAGCTCCTGGGCGGCCGCGTCGAGCGCGAACGCCGACGGCACCTGGCCGGGGGACAGCACCGAGGGCCACAACGTCCGCAGCGCCGGCTCGAGGGGAGGCGTGGCCAGCCCGGCGACCAGCGCCACGAGCAGCGCGGGCGCGTCGGGGGTCCAGGGCAGGACGGCCAGGGCGAGCGACGAGACGACCCCGCCGAGGACCAGCGCCTCCCGCTGGCCGCGCAGGTCCATCACGCGCGACAGTGCCGGTCCGCCGACACAGCAGCCGAGCGAGTATGCAGCGGTGAGCAGCCCGGCCCGGCCATAGCTCTCGCCCGTGGCGCGGGCGAACAGCACGAGGGCCAGCGGCACCATGCCGTTCGGCAGTCGGCCGACGAGCGCCGACACGAGCAGCCGGGGCACCTGCGGCAGGCGGAGCAGGGCGAGCGGCGACATGGTCGCGCCACCCTACTCGGCTGCGGCAGCGGCCTCCTCGACCGCGGCCGCCACTGCTGCGGCACCCCGCTCGGCCAGCACGATGGTGTAGTGGTTGACGTCCTCGACCGTGCTCATCCGCAGCTGCGGCAGCCGGCGCTGCCAGCCGGCCGCGACGTCGTCGGGGTACAACGGCGGCACCTCGTCCTGGAGCCCGCGCGGCGAGCGCACGAACCACGTCGGGTGGCGCAGCCGCTCGACCGCCCCGGTCACCGCGTCGCCGGTGAGCATGTCGACGTTGTCGCCCGACACCGCCTCGGTCGAGGTGCGCGGTCGCAGCCGCGGCTCCTCGCCCTGCAGGTCGTAGTCGACGTAGGCGGCGGCGACCTCGTCCCAGTCGCGGGCGAACGCAGGCTGCCGCTGCCAGAACTGCTGGTATGCCGCGTGGTCGGGGAACGTCATGCCCAGCCGTGCCAGCGTGGGGCCCAGGACGGCCTTGGCCACCTCGTCGGGACTGAGTCCCTCGGGGACGCGCAAGGGGAGCCCGCCGTCGACGAGGACGAGGGCGGCGACCCGGTCAGGGTGCCGGTCTGCGAGGACCATTGACGCGAACCCGCCCATGGAGTGCCCCACGACCAGCGCGCGGTCCCAGCCGCGCTCGTCGAGGACGCGTGCGAAGTCGTCTGCGTGGGCCGCCATGCCGAACGGGCCGGGAAGGGCGTTGGAGTGTCCCCTCCCCCGCAGGTCGGGGGCCATGACCGACCGCCCTGGCAGCTGGTCCGCGAGCCGTACCCAGGTGAGGTGGCTCGCGGTGACGCCGTGTACGGCAAACACCGGCAGTGACGACGCGCCTTGTGCTGCAACGGCTTTCCACCCGCCCACGCGCATGGGGCCGCCCGGCAACGGGACGTCCCACGCGGCATACCGGTCCTGCGCCGGGAGGCTGGGCGCGGAGGTCACGGGGCCGCCAGGGTGACCTGGTCGGTCAACGACGTCGGCTCGGTGAACGGCTCGAGCGCCGTCAGCGACGGCGCGGCAGCCAGCTCCTCCACCGATGGCACGTGGTCGAAGACCACACCCGGGCCCTCCACGACAGCCACCCGGGCGTAGCGGCCGCCGCCGACCGACCAGATGTGGCCGGTCTCGGTGCAGCCGTCGCCGGCAAGCCACGCCACCAGTGGTGAGACCCATTCGGGCGAAAGCCTTTCCAGCACCTCGGCCGGCATGACGTCCTCGGTCATCCGGGAGCGCGCGAGGGGGGCGATCGCGTTGACGCGCACCCCTGCGCGGGCCCCCTCCAGCGCGAGCACCCGGGTCAGGCCGACGAGGCCCATCTTGGCGGCACCGTAGTTGGCCTGCCCGAAGTTGCCGTAGAGCCCCGAGCCCGACGAGGTCATGACGACGCTGCCACCGCGCTCCTGAAGATGCGGCCAAGCCGCCTGCGTGACGTGGAAGGCGCCGCCGAGGTGCACCGCCAGCACGTCGCGGACCATGTCCGGCGTGAGCTTGGGAAAGGACTTGTCGCGCAGGATCCCGGCGTTGTTGACGACGACGTCGACCCGGCCGAACGCCGCGACCGCGGCGTCGACGATCGCCGCGCCCCCGTCCCAGGTGTCGACGCCCGCCTTGACGCCGACTGCGGCGCCACCGGCGGCAGCGACCTCCTCGACCACCGGCTGCGGGTCCGTGACGTCGTTGACGACGACCGCCATCCC
>JAICSZ010000442.1 GCA_025936615.1 Pedococcus sp.
GCAGGCCGATGCGTACGGCTTCCACGGTTACGTCTCACCCATCGTTCGAGGTCGGAGCGCGCCGCCACTGGGGGCAGCAGCCGTCAGGATACCTTCTCCCGGGCTAGGCAGTGGTCAGGTGGTCCCGGTAGCGGCAGATGGAGGCGAACTCGTCCACGACGATCGACGCACCTCCCACGAGCGCTCCGTCGACGTCCTCCTCGGCCATGATCGAGGCGATGTTGTTGGGCTTCACCGAGCCGCCGTAGAGGATGCGGACCCCGTCCGCGAGGTCGCCGGAGTACAGCTCCGCCAGCCTGGTGCGGATCGCACCGCAGACCTCCTGGGCATCGGCGGGGGTGGCGACCTCCCCGGTGCCGATCGCCCAGATGGGCTCGTAGGCGACCACTATGGTCCGGGCCCGCTCGGCGGGGATGCCCTCGAGGCCGGCTGCCACCTGGTCGACGACGTACTGCACCTGGTCGCCGGGCTCGCGCACGTGCAGCGGCTCGCCGACGCAGAAGATCGGCGTGATGCCGTGCTTGAACGCCGCGTTGAGCTTGGCGTTGACCTCGCTGTCGCGCTCGCCGTGGTACTCGCGCCGCTCGCTGTGCCCGACCACGACGTAGGTGCAGCCCAGCTTGGCCAGGAAGGCGCCCGAGATCTCCCCGGTGTAGGCCCCGCTGTCGTGGGTTGACAGGTCCTGTGCGCCGTAGCGCAGCTCGAGCCGGTCACCGGCCACGAGGGTCTGCACCGAGCGCAGGTCGGTGAACGGCGGCAGCACAGCCACCTCGACGGCACCGAAGTCATGCTTGCCGTCCCGCAGCGTCCAGTCGAGCTTCTGCACCAGGTGGGTCGCCTGCAGGTGGTCGAGGTTCATCTTCCAGTTGCCCGCCATCAGGGGCGTGCGACCGGTGGTCTTGGGAGCCATCAACGTCCTTCGGGTATGCCGGTGGGCAGGGTCGGTGCGGTGGGTTGGGGGTGTGGGTCAGTGGTTCTGGTCGAGGCCGGCCACGGCGGGGTTCGGGTGGTTCAGTCGGTCTCGTCGAGCACCGCGAGGCCGGGCAGCTCCTTGCCCTCGAGGTACTCGAGGCTCGCGCCGCCGCCGGTGGAGATGTGGCCGAACTGGTCGTCCTCGAAGCCCAGCTGCCGCACCGCGGCGGCGGAGTCGCCACCACCCACCACGGTGAGGCCGCCCTTGCCGGTCACCTCCGCGAGCGCACCCGCGACGGCAGCCGTCCCCGCGGCATACGGGGCCATCTCGAAGGCACCCATGGGGCCGTTCCAGAACACGGTCCTCGCGTCGGCCAGCTTCTGGGCGAACAACACCCCGGACTCCGGCCCGATGTCCAGCCCCATCCGGTCGGCCGGGATCGCCCCGGCGGGGACCACCTCGTGCTCGGCGTCCGCCGAGAACTCGGTGGCCGCCACGATGTCGACCGGCAGCACGATCTCGACCCCGCGCTCGTCGGCCCGCTCGAGGTAGCCGCGGACGGTGTCGACCTGGTCCTCCTCGAGCAGCGACGTGCCCACCTCGTAGCCCTTGGCCTTGAAGAAGGTGAACACCATGCCACCGCCCACGAGCAAGCGGTCAGCGGTCTCGAGCAGGCTGTCGATGACGGCGAGCTTGTCGGACACCTTCGCGCCGCCGAGCACGACCGCGTAGGGCCGCTCGGGGTCCTGCGTCAACCGCCGCAGCACCGCCACCTCGGCCTCGACCAGCCCGCCGACGGCAGCCGGCAGCAGCCGTGCCACGTCGTAGACCGACGCCTGCTTGCGGTGGACCACACCGAACCCGTCGGAGACGAAGACGTCGGCGAGATGCGCCAGCTGCTGGGCGAACTCGCGTCGCTCGCCCTCGTCCTTGCTCGTCTCCCCCGGGTTGAACCGCAGGTTCTCGAGCAGGACCACGTCGCCGTCCTGGGCGGCCTCGACGGCGGCCCTGGCGCTCTCGCCCACCGTGTCGGTGGCGAAAACGACGTCGTCACCGAGCAGCTCGCCGAGCCGCGTGGCGACCGGCGCGAGCGAGTACCGCTCGTCCGGCGCGCCCTTCGGCCGGCCGAGGTGCGCGCACACGACCACGCGGGCACCGGCCTCGGACAGCTGGCGGATGGTCGGCACCGACGCGCGGATCCGCCCGTCGTCGGTGATGGTCTGTCCGTCGAGAGGCACGTTGAGGTCGGACCGGACGAGCACACGCTTGCCGCGCAGGTCGCCAGAGGACAACAGGTCGGCGATCGACTTCATGTGAGGGAGCCCAGCATGGATGCGGCGGCCTCAGAGCTGCTGGCCGACGAGCAGCGCCAGGTCGATGAGGCGGTTGGAGTAGCCCCACTCGTTGTCGTACCAGCCGACGACCTTGACCTGGTTGCCGATGACCTTGGTGAGGCCGGCGTCGAAGATGCACGA
>JAICSZ010000093.1 GCA_025936615.1 Pedococcus sp.
CGGCATCGGCTTCGCCATCCCGGTCAACGAGGCCAAGGCCATCGCCACCCAGCTCATCGAGAAGGGCGCCGCGCAGCACGCCTTCCTCGGCGTCTCGCTCAAGGACGGCGTCGCGGCCGACGGCAACAGCCAGCGCGCCGGCGCCCAGGTCACCGACGTGGTGGCCAACACACCCGCCTCGCGCGCGGGCCTCAAGACCGGCGACGTGGTGATCGCCGTCGACGACGACCAGATCGACTCCTCACTCGCGCTGGTGGCGAACGTCCACATGCACCAGGTGGGTGACAAGGTCACCCTGACCGTCCTGCGGGACGGCAAGCAGGTCAAGCTCGACACCACGCTCGTGGCCAAGCCGAGCACGTCCTCCTGACCCGGGGCAGGGATAACCGGTTGACGCGTCAGGCACGAGTGGCCGAATCGCCCTTCGTGCCTGACGCCTCCCAACCCGCTGCAGAGCTGAGGAGGGAGCAGGACTACCTCGCCGAGGCGCGGGCTGCGTTGGCCCGGATGCGCGAGCAGACCCTGTCGCTCAAGGTCCAGGCGCACGACCCGATCTCGGCCGAGCACCTCGCCCGCACCCTCCACCTGCGCGCGGCCTCCCTCCAGGACGACCCGTCGACGACGCTGTTCTTCGGCCGGCTCGACACCGACGGCTCCCACTCCGACCTCGGAGCCGAGCGGTGGTACATCGGGCGCCGGCACGTCAGCGACGAGCGCGGCGACCCGCTCGTCATCGACTGGCGCGCACAGGTGTCGACGGCGTTCTACCGCGCCTCGCGCACCGAGCCCATGGGCGTGGTGCTGCGCCGACGGTTCGGCCTCGACCACGGTGCGGTCACCGCGTACGAGGACGAGCACCTCCAGGACCGCGCCGAGCAGGACCGGCGCAGCCAGATCCTCGCCGAGGAGATCGAGCGCCCCCGCGTCGGCCCGATGCGCGACATCGTCGCCACCATCCAGCCCGAGCAGGACGAGATCGTCCGGGCCGGCGCGGACCGCACGATCTGCGTCCAGGGTGCTCCCGGCACGGGCAAGACCGCCGTCGGGCTGCACCGTGCGGCGTGGCTGCTGTACGCCTTCCGCGACCGGCTGGCCCGCTCCGGGGTCCTGGTGGTCGGGCCGAACCGTGCGTTCCTCGAGCACATCGGTGCTGTCCTCCCCGCACTGGGCGAGGTTGCGGTCGGCCACACGACCATCGAAGAGCTCGTCGCGTCGGTGCCGGTTCGCGGGCATGACGGCACCAAGACCGCTGTGCTCAAAGGCGATGCGCGACTCGCGGAGGTGCTCCGGCATGCCGTGTGGTCCCGCGTGACGCGTGCGTCAGAGCCGCTCGTGGTCCCGCGCGGGGTGCGCAAGTGGCGGGTGCCGGCCTACGAGGTGGCCGAGCTCGTCGACGAGCTCAGGGCCAGAGGTGTGCGATACGACGCAGCGCGGCACATGCTGCCCCAGCGACTGGCCCACGCGGTGCTGCTCCAGATGGAGCGGGCCGGCGATGCACCCGACGACCGGGTGCAGGACTCCGTCGCGCGCAGTGCGGTGGTGAAGAAGTACGCCGCGGCCCTGTGGCCGGCGCTGGACGCGCGCAGCGTCCTGTTCACCCTGCTGTCCGACCCAGCGGAGCTGGCGCGGCACGCTGAGGGGATCCTGAGCGAGGACGAACAGCGGACCCTCCTGTGGGACAAGGCGCCCCGGACCAAGGGCGCCGCCCGCTGGTCGCGGGCCGACACGGTCCTGCTGGACGAGCTCGAGGACCTGGTCAGCCGGACACCCTCGCTCGGCCACGTCGTCCTCGACGAGGCGCAGGACCTCTCCCCGATGCAGCTGCGCGCGGTCGGCCGGCGCTGCTCGACCGGCGCCGCGACCGTCCTGGGTGACATCGCCCAGGGAACCACGCCGTGGGCCACCGACTCGTGGGAGTCCTCGCTGGAGCACCTGGGCAAGGCGGGGAGCCACATCGAGGTGCTCGACCGCGGCTTCCGCGTCCCCGCCTCGGTCATCGAGTTCGCAGCGCGGCTGCTGCCGCACATGGCCGCAGGACTCGGCGCCCCGGTCTCGGTGCGTGAGAACCGAGGGCGGCTCGACGTGGTGGCCACCCCCGACGGCGCAGCCATGATCAGCCAGGTCGTCGCCGCCGTGGACCGCGAGCGCGCCGAACCCGGGTCCATCGGCGTGATCGTTGCCGACGCCGAGGTGCCCGGTGTGTCCAAGGCACTGCAGGACAAGGGAATCGGGCACGGGGTCCTGGGTCAGGACCACGGCGACATCGACCACCAGGTGGATGTGGTCCCCGCGACCGTGGCGAAGGGGCTGGAGTTCGACAGGGTGGTGGTGGTCGAGCCCGCCGCGATCGCCGCCGCCGAGCCGGACGAGCGCACGGGCCTGCGCCGTCTCTACGTCGTGCTGACCCGCGCCGTGTCCGCCCTCACCATCGTGCACGCGCAGCCACTCCCGTCCGCCCTGTCCGGCTGAGCCGTCCCGGCGGCCCAGCAACGCGCGTAGGCGACCTGCGCGTTTTTCCGGACCCGCGGCATACGAAGGACTCAGGAGGCGCCCCGCAGGGATCCACGGGAGGCTCGTTGCTCCGTGGCCCGCACGCCGCGGAGCAACCATTCCGTCATCGCAGGAGGAGCAGTATGCGCATCATCCGTCGTCTCACCGTCGGTGCCGTCGCCGCGGCGGCCACCGTCGTCCTCACCGCAGGGCCCGGCCTCGCGCACGAGTGCACGAACCTCGACAAGAACCCGGGTGCGGGCGCCCAGCTGGTCTTCGGCCCGACCGGCGACGTCGTCTACATGAGCATGGGCCTCCAGAACCGGGTGGACCGGGGCATCGTCGACTTCGAGACCGGCGAGGGCTTCAGCGGCCTCATCGGCTTCGACGAAGACGGCGACGGTGTCGCCGACGGTTTCACCTGGATCGTGGGGCCTGACGGCGAGATCCCGCTCCAGGCACAGTGGAACGGCTCCATGTGCCACGGCGTGATCAACATGGCGGTCGTCGAGGCGTGCCTGGCGGGCTGAGCGCCCAGCTACCGGATGAGGGCCGGCTCGTGTGCGAGACTCGCGCACGTGCCGGCCCTGATCACGTGGTGGAAGCTCGACCTCGCGGAGCTGGCCCCGCAGGCCCACTCCGACGCCGTGCTCGCGGTCGGCGCGGACCTGTTGCGCCGGTGGGTGGAGCCGCAGCGCCGGTACCACACGAGCCGGCACCTGGTGGAGATGTTCTGGGCCCTCGAGGACCTGGAGAAGGCCGGCGAGGTCGGCGCCCGCGAGGGGGCCGTTGGGCGCCTGGCGGCGTGGTTCCACGACGCGGTCTACGAGCCGGTGGCCGCACCCGGCGCCAACGAGACGGCCAGCGCCGAGCTCGCGGTCCGCGACCTGGCCGCGTTGGGCCTGGATGGCGCGGACGTCGACACGGTCCGTCGGCTCGTCCTCGCCACGGAGACCCACGACCTCCCCGACCGGGGACTGGCCGCCGCCTTCCACGACGCGGACCTGTGGATACTGTCGGCGCCGCCGGAGCGCTACGCGGAGTACACGGCCCAGGTGCGCGAGGAGTATGCCGCCGTGCCCGACGACGCCTTCGCGGCCGGCCGGTCGGCGCTGCTGCGCCCGTTCCTCGACCGGGACTTCATCTACGCCACCCAGGCTGCGCGCGAGCAGTGGGGAGAACGGGCCCGGCTCAACCTGGCCGGTGAGCTCGAGGCATTGGCCAGCGCCTCGCCCTGACGCGCCAGTCTTTGAGTGGTCTGACGGGTCGTGGTCCGTCAAACCACTCAAAGACTCGGGTCAGGTCAGAGCACGGCCTCCACCAGCGGCCACCAGAACCGCTCACCGCAATGGGCCGTGAACTGCCCGGCCGTCAGCCAGCACGGGTCGACCGCGTCGTCCAGCGCGGCGACCAGCTCGTCACCACCGGGCACCTGCACACGAAACAGCTGCATCAGCCCACCTCCATCGGGCCAGCGGCCGTGCAACGACACGGGAGCGAACCGCTCGTAGCCCACCGGCACCAGCCCACCCTCGTCGAGGCGCAGCCCGCTCTCCTCCCACACCTCCCGGACGGCGCACGCGCGCACGGTCTCGCCCACCTCACGCCAGCCGCCCGGCACCGACCACTCCTTGCGGCGCGGGCTGTACACCACGGCATACCGGCCGTCGTCGGAGGCGACCACCACCGTCGCCGCGAAGACGTCCGCTGCGGGCGCCGGCTCGGCGTCTCGCACGAGGTCGACGTCTGCGACCGAGCCGTCCGCAAACCGGACGTCGCGCAGGGCAGCGATGAGCTCGCTCACCCGTGGACGCCCGCGGCAGGGTCGAGCAGCGGCCACCAGTGCCGTTCGCCCAGCTCGGCCTCCAGCCGGTCGGCGGCCAGCCAGGACCCCGCGAGCGGCCGCACCGAGCGCGCGAGCTCGTCGCTCCACACAGCGAACGCGGCCAGGGGCGCAGGCCACGGGTAGCCCGCGGAGGGCTCGGGAACGGTGTTGCGGACGTAGCCGAGGAGCCTCGTGCTCTGCCGCACGGGCGCACCGAGTACCACCCGGTGCAGCCGGTCGACCGCCTGGGCCGGACTCAGGCCGGCCACCGGCGCCGAGGGGAGGTCCATCCCGCTCCCGTCGAGGCGTTCCAGCACGAGGAGGTCGCCACCGCGCCGCAGTGCGAGCCGCACGACCACGGTGGCGGCTGGTGCACGGTCCTGGCGGGAGGCGATCACGTCCACGCGCGAGCCGGGGGGCAGCCATGGCGCATCGGGGACGGTGGCGACGACGCGCTCGCGCGTGCGCTTCTGGATACGCAGCCCGCTGTCGCGCAGGACGCGGGCCAGGTCGCCCCCACCGATCGGCCGGGCCCCGGCGGTGACGAGGGAGTCGTAGCGTTCCTGCGGCACGTCGTAGTGGTCACCTTCGAAGCCACGACGGGGGATCCCTTGTGCCGCAGCGAAGTCGTGCAGCTCGACGTAGGAGGTGTCACTGACCAGGTGGGACCAGAGCCGTCCGTGTGCCGGCCACGCGGGCGGGTCGATCCAGATGGTCACGCGCTCGACGCTACTGCCTCGGCACGGCAGCTGTGGAAAACTCTGCGGCCGTCCGGCCCGGTCGTCCTAGCCTCGAACCGAACGCGGCGTCACGGGGGCTCCGCGCAGGAGAGGAGCACACGATGTCCACCACCTTCCAGGTCGACACCGGTCGCATCCAGGCGGCCTCGACCGACATCGCACGCATCGCCGGTGAGATCGACGGCCAGGTCAGCGCCATGATGGGCCGCCTCCAGGCGCTCCAGGACGCCTGGACGGGCACCGCCTCGGCCAGGTTCCAGGGTGTGGCGCACGAGTGGCAGGCCACCCAGCGCCAGGTGCGGGCCTCGCTCGACTCGATCGGCACGGTGCTCGCCGCCGCCGGTGCGCAGTACGCCGAGACCGAGGCCCAGACGCTGCGCATGTTCACCTGAGACTGCTTGCGTCCGCGAGCCTGATGGCATGGCCACCAAGCTCGCGGACGCAAGCAGTCGGGTCGTGGGCCTACTCGGTCGTGATCGCGCGGAGCACGTCGAGCTTGGCGGCCCGACGCCCGGGCCAGAGCGCGGCGAGGACGCCGACCAGTCCGGCGAGCACGACGAACACGGCGAGCTGGGTGCCGGGGACCGACAGCACGTCGATGCCGTCGTCGGCGAGGCTTCGCTGCAGCGCCCACCCGGCGACCAGTCCCAGGCCGACCCCCAGCACCGCCCCGAGCAGCGCGATCGCCACCGACTCCAGCCGCAGCATGGTGCGCAGCTGGCGACGGCTCAGCCCGACCGCCCGGAGCAGCCCGATCTCGCGGGTCCGCTCGATCACCGACAGCGCCAACGTGTTGACGATGCCCAGGACCGCGATGACCACGGCCAGACCGAGCAGCGCGTAGATCATGTAGAGCAGCTGGTCGATCGGCTTGCGCTGCTCCGCGGCGAACGCGTCCTGGTCCTTCAGGCTCACTGTCGGCAGGTCCGCGATCACCGTGGAGATGCCCGCCTCGACAGCCGCCTTGTCGGCTCCCGGCTTGCGCACCACGAAGGTCATGCTGTCCTGGGCCGGGACGCCGGCTGCGTCAGCGGCCGCGAGCGAGACGAGCACCGGGACCTGCATGGCCTCCATCGACCGGTAGATCGCAGCCACCCGGTACGTGCGCTCCTGCCCAGCAATCGTGGCCTTGGTGCGGTCGCCTGCCTTGAGGCCGTCCTTGGCCGCCACCTTGTCGTCGACGACGAGTCCGTCCGTGCCGATGTCGGCGAACGAGCCCGACAGCACCTCGACCGGGACCGCCCTGCGGAAGGTCCCCGGGTCGATGGCGGCGCCGCCACGCTGGTCCTTGCCGAGGGTGACCGACAGGAAGCGCATCGGGCTCGCCACCTCCACCCCCGGCACCGCTGCGACGTCCTCGGTCACCTTCGACGAGAACGGCTGTCCGATGGCGTTGGACACCACGTAGTCACCGACGAAGTTCTCCGCGATCGACTTGTCGACGCTTGCCTTCGCGGACGCGCCGAACACGGACATCATCGACACCAGGGTGAGCCCGACCATGAGCGCGGACGCGGTGGCGGCTGTACGGCGCGGGTTGCGCACGGCGTTCTGCTCTGCCATCACCCCCACGGTCTTGAACAACGGGCGGTAGACGGCGCCCATGAGCGCGATCACCGGCCGGCCGACGACGGGGCTGGTCAGCGCGACCCCGAGGAGCATCGCGAATACCCCGCCGCCCACGTAGTAGGCGGAGTGGCTGATGTCGGTGAAGGCGCCCAGGTAGGTGGCCACGGCACCGCCGACCGTCAGCGCGCCGCCCACGAGGATGCGCCAGCGCAGCGCCGACTCGGGCAGCGCGACGTCGTCGCGCATGGCCGCCACCGGCGGCATCTTGCCCGCTCGGCGAGCAGGCAGGTAGGCGGCGACCATCGTGACGAGCAGCCCGACGGCATACGACCAGACCGCGGTGGTGGGCTCGAAGACGAGCGGTGACCCACTGAGGTCCAGCCCGAACGTCGAGAACAGTGCCTTGATCCCCAGCGCCAGCAGGAACCCGAAGCCCAGCCCGGCAGTGGAACCGACGAGACCGACCACGAGGGCCTCGAACAGCACCGACCGGGTCACCTGCCTGCGGGCCGCACCGAGGGCGCGGAGGAGCGCCAGCTCACGGCTGCGCTGGGCGACGAGGATCGAGAAGGTGTTGATGATCAGGAAGGAGCCGACGAACAGCGCGATGCCCGCGAAGATCAGCAGGAAGGTGCTGATGAACGACAGCGCCTGGTTGACCGAGTCCTGCGACTCCTTGGCCGCCGCCTTGCCGGTCACCGCCTCGTAGCCGGGAGCGAGCGCGGCCCGCACCTGCTTGGCGAGGTCCTCCTGGCTGACGCCCTCCTTGGCGGTGACCCACGCGTCGGTGTACTCGTCCTTGCCGCCGAGGTACATGGCCTGGGCGGTCCTGGTGTCGAAGATGGCGATGGTCGCGCCGA
>JAICSZ010000262.1 GCA_025936615.1 Pedococcus sp.
GGCGCCCAGGCCCTCATCGGTCGCGGGGTCTACTACGGGGCCGGCCTGTCGGAGGTCGCCAGTGTGCGCGGCGAGGACGTCGTGGTCGTGGGCGGCGCGAACTCCGCCGGGCAGGCGGCCGTCCACTTCGCCCGGGTGGCCCGCAAGGTGACCATGCTCGTGCGCGCCCCCAGCCTGGAGAAGTCAATGTCGCAGTACCTCGTGGAACAGGTCCAGGCACTGCCCAACATCGCAGTCCGGACCCGTTGCACCGTGGCAGCCGTCACCGGTGAGGAGCACCTCGAGGGGATCGAGGTGCTGGACCACCGGACCGGCGAGCGGTCAATCGAGGCCGCAACCTCCGTGTTCGCGTTCATCGGGGCCCAACCGCGCACGGACTGGCTGCAGGGGCAGCTGGACAGCGACGACGGCGGCTTCCTGCTCACCGGCGCCGACCTCGACACCCACGGACGGCGCAAGGCCTGGCGGCTCGGCCGCGACCCACTGCTCCTCGAGACCAGCGTCCCCGGAGTGTTCGCAGCAGGCGACGTGCGACACGGTTCGGGCAAGCGGGTTGCCACCGCGGTGGGTGAAGGTGCGGCGGCAGTGATGGCGGTGTGGCAGTACCGCGCCAGCGTCGGCCTCCCCGGCTGAGGGCACCGAGCAGGGACCGGCCTGAGCAGGTGCGCTGACCGTCAGCGACGGACGTCAGGCGTCGGGTCAGTCGGCTCGGTGGAAGCCCGCCCGCTCTGCCGCGTCGGGGTCGGTGAACCACACGTGCGGCTCGGCGTCGTCGTACCGCGGGTGGTCAGGCGTGACGTAGCTCTTGGTGTCCTCCCAGCCCTTGACCGGGTGACCGAACGGCATGGCGCCGTCGTCGATCGTCGCCGCAGAGCCGACGCTGTAGCCGCCGTCGCGCACCTCACCAAGGTCGGACACCCGACGGCCCGTGCCGTCCGCAGGGCCCGAGGTGTCCGAGCTGCTGGTGGCCCGTTCTGCAGCCGGGTGCCCGGCACCCTCCGAACCCGGGCCGCCCCCCGACACCAGGTTGCCCTCCGCGTCCCACTCCTGTGGGCCCTGCTCGTCGGCCACCCAGTCGCCCGGCTGGCGGAACTCCTCGCCAGCCTCCACGTCATGGTGCTCCGGGTCGTGCTGCGCCGCGAACTCCTCCGCGGACCTCTGCCGCTCCGCCTCCTCGTCGGCCACCGCCTCGCCGTCGTCGACGCCCGCGCGGTCGTCCTGCTCGACCTCCTCGGCCGCACGTGGCGCCCGCTGGTCCCTGTCCATGCTTTCCGGTTCGTCGGCGGCTGCCTCGCTGGCGGTGCCCGAGGGTTGCGCGTCGCGGGTGCCGGCCGCACCACCGGACTGCGTGTCGTCGGTCGACCGCTCGGCCACCTCGTCGGTCGGTGACTCCCCGGCGGCTGCGCCGTTGGTACCCGGGTCACTCGTCTGGCTCATGACGTCCTCCCTCGACGGCTGCTGAACCCTGCGTGCTCAGGCTATTGCGGGTCGACCGAAGTCGCAGTCCCAGCAGACGGGTTCGCGGGCGCGAGGGGGGAGCCGTCGACGCGGGCCCCTGACCGAGTGGTCAGGGGCCCGTCGTCTTCGTGTGCGCAAGGGGGGATTTGAACCCCCACGCCCTTTCGGACACTGCGACCTGAACGCAGCGCGTCTGCCGTTCCGCCACTTGCGCGTGGAGGCCCATTGTGGGGTACACGCCCATCGTTCGCCAAACCAGCGCAGCCACACCCGAGGCCTCGGCGGCGCGGGGTGGCGGGCCGACCCGGGGCCGCCGGTTACGATCGGTGGCCAGACCCGACACATCCGGGGCGCACGAGCGTGCCCACGACACTGGGAGGCAAGTGGTGGGACTGTTCGACCGCGTCGAGCAGCGCCTCGAGCGCGCCGTCAACGGTGTCTTCGCCCGCGCCTTCCGCTCCGAGGTCCAGCCGGTCGAGATCGCGAGCGCCATCCGACGCGCGATGGACGACCGGGCCGCCGTCCTCGGCCAGGGCCGCACCATCGTGCCGAACCTGTTCACCGTCGAGCTGTCCGAGACCGACTACGACCGGTTGTCCGGCTACGACGAGGAGCTCGAGAACGAGCTGATCGCCGCCGCCCAGGAGCATGCCGAGTCCCAGCGCTACCAGGCCGGCGGTCCGCTGCAGGTCTCCTTCGCGAGCGCCGACGACCTCGAGACGGGTGTCTTCCGGCTGCGCACCTCCACGGCCCGTCACCCCGGGGCCGCACCCCAGCGTGGACGCGAGGCCGACCACGCCCCGTATGCCGCGGAGCCGGCACCCAGCCCGGCACCGCCGCCCGTGGCGGCACCGCCGGTGCCCACCCGGCATACCGACGACGGCCTCGACGCCACGCAGCGACACCCCGCGCCACCGGTCGCACCGCCGAGGCGCGTGA
This sequence comes from Pedococcus sp., assembly GCA_025936615.1. The sequence continues at coordinate 2,398 of JAICSZ010000262.1, forward strand.
ACCCGGCCGACCGGCCGTGGCTCGACGTCGACGGCGAGCGGTACCCACTCATGGGGGCGATCACGGTGCTCGGCCGGGACGACGCGGCCGACATCGTCCTCGACGACCCCGGGATCTCCCGGCGGCACAGCGAGATCCGGGTGACCAACGACGGCCCACACCTCGTCGCGAGCATCCGCGACCTCGGGTCGACCAACGGCACGTTCGTCAACAGCGACCGGGTCAGCAGCCAGCGCCTGTCCGACGGGGACCGGATCACGGTGGGGCGCACCTCCGTCATCTACCGCGCCGGGCGGCGGTGAGCGCCACGCATGAGTGAACTGACCCTGACGATCATCCGGCTCGGGCTCCTCGTCCTCCTCTGGATCTTCGTCTTCAGCGTCGTCGGCGTGCTCCGGGGCGACATCTACGGCACCCGCGTCACCAGCCGGACCCCTCGCAAGCCAGCCCGCACCCCGCGTGGCCGGGCCTCCGACGCCGAGCCGCGTCGCCCCCAGAAGCGGCAGCCCCACGGACAGCCGCGCACCCTCGTGGTCACCCAGGGGCCCCTGGTCGGGACGAGCCTGCCGCTGCGCGAGTCGGGCACCGTCATCGGCCGCAACCCCGAGTGCGCACTGGTCCTCGACGACGACTTCGCCAGCGGCCGGCACGCCCGCATCTTCCAGCGCGACGGCGCCTGGTTCGTCGAGGACCTCGGCTCGACGAACGGCACCTTCCTGGGCACGGAGCGGCTCACGACCCCCACCCGGGTGGATGCCGGCTCGGCGCTGCGCATCGGCAAGACCGTCGTCGAGCTGCGGCGGTAGCACCCCATGGCCTTCGCGTTCAACTACGCCGCGCGCTCCGACGTGGGCATGGTGCGCTCCGAGAACCAGGACTCGGGGTACGCCGGCCCGCGCCTGCTCGCGATGGCCGACGGGATGGGCGGTCACGCCGGCGGCGACATAGCGTCCTCGACGGTGATCGGGGCGCTGGTCGACCTCGACGACGAGGCGCCGAACAGCAGCGAGGCCGGCAAGGCGCTGCTGCGCCGCATCGCCACCGCCAACGAGCAGCTCGCCGACATGGTGCGTGCCGAGCCCAGCCTGCACGGCATGGGCACCACGCTCATCGCGATCCTGCGCTCCAACAACAAGCTGGTCATCGCGCACATCGGCGACTCGCGGGCGTTCCTCGCCCGCGACGGCAAGCTGAGCCAGATCACCAGGGACCACTCCTACGTCCAGAGCCTCGTGGACGAGGGGCGGATCACCGAGGACGAGGCGATCGGCCACCCCCAGCGCTCCCTGGTGACGCGGGTGCTCACGGGTCAGTCCGACGACGAGCCCGACCTGATGGTGCGCGAGGCCAAGCCGGGTGACCGCTACCTCATCGCCTCCGACGGCCTGACCGACTACGTCGCGGCGGACACGATCACCGAGGTCGTGACCGCGGGAAACCCTCCGGGAAAGACCGCCGACCGCCTGGTCGACCTCGCCCTCAAGGCGGGCGCGCCGGACAACGTCACGATCGTCATCGGCGACGTGGTCGACCTGACCGGGTCCAGCGGGCCCTCCACGACCCCCCAGATCGTGGGTGCCGCCGCGGTGCACACCAAGGGCACCCGCCCGATCCCGGTCACCCCGGCCGCCAAGGCGGCCGCCCTCTCGCGCGCCGCCTCCGGGGACGAGGACCCGGACGAGGTGCCGCTCGCCGAGGAAGGCGCCGGTTCCGGCCGCCTGCGGTGGCTGCGTCGTGGCCTGGTCGCGCTGCTCGTGCTCGTGGTCGTGGGTGGCGGTGCGTATGCCGCGTACGACTGGTCCCAGCGGCAGTACTTCGTGGGCGCCCATGACGGCCAGGTCACC
>JAICSZ010000166.1 GCA_025936615.1 Pedococcus sp.
CGCGGTCGGCATGTTCCTGCTCGTGTTCGGGATCCAGGAGGGCGAGACCTACGACTGGGGCACGATCACCGGGTTCATCTCCGTGCCCCTCCTGATCGCAGCCGGTGTCGTGGTCCTGGCGGCGTTCCTGGTCTGGCAAGCGCGCAACCGTCGTGAGCCGCTTGTGCCGCTGGGGCTGTTCCGCGACAGGAACTTCTCCATCTCCAACGCTGCCATCAGCACGGTCGGGTTCTCGATCACGGCCATGGCATTCCCGTTCATGCTCTACGCGCAGGTGGTCCGGGGGATGTCTCCGACCCAGTCGGCACTGCTGCTCGTCCCCATGGCGGTGCTCTCTGCCGGCCTCGCACCAGTGGCGGGCAAGCTGACCGACCGCGTCCACCCGCGGTACATCACGACCTTCGGGCTCGCCATCACCTCCGCGTCGCTCTTCTGGCTGAGCGCGGTCTCCACCCCGGACTCGAAGGTGTGGCAGCTGCTGCTGCCCATGGCCCTGATGGGTCTCGGCAGCCCGTTCATGTGGGCACCGCTGTCCGCCACGGCGACGCGCAACCTGCCGATGCGCTCCGCCGGCGCGGGTGCCGGTATCTACAACACCACTCGCCAGGTGGGCGCGGTGCTCGGCAGCGCCGCGATCGCCGCGCTCATCGACTCCCGCCTGGCGGCGAACCTGCCCGGCATGCCCCACAGCGTCAGCCCGCAGGCCGCGGGGCAGGCGCTCCCGCCGCAGGTTGCCGACGGGTTCGCGTCGGCGATGTCGCAGGCGCTGCTGCTGCCGGCAGCCGTGCTGCTCCTCGGTGTCGTCGCGGCCCTGCTGTACCAGGAGCCGACCCACCACCTTGCGGCCGAGTCCCCGGCCCCAGTGGCCGCGGAGGCCTAGCGCCTCTGGGACACTGGCGCGGTGCGCAGAGTCACGCAGTCCCGCAAGCTCCACCAGGTCCGCTACGACGTGCGCGGACCGATCCTCGTCGAGGCCCAGCGCCTCGAGGCCGAGGGGCACAAGATCCTCAAGCTCAACATCGGCAACCCCGCGCCGTTCGGCTTCGAGGCGCCCGAGGCCGTGGTGCAGGACATGGTCCACCACCTGCCCAACTCCCAGGGCTACAGCGACTCCCGTGGCATCTACTCGGCCCGAACCGCCGTCGCGCACTACTACCAGGAGCGCGGGCTGACCGACACGCACGTCGACGACGTGTTCATCGGCAACGGTGTCTCCGAGCTGATCTCCATGGTCCTCACGGCGTTCGTCGACGAGGGCAACGAGATCCTCATCCCGGCGCCCGACTACCCCCTGTGGACCGGTGCGGTGACGCTGGCGGGCGGCACACCCGTGCACTACCGCTGTGACGAGTCCAACGGCTGGAACCCCGACCTCGAGGACCTCGAGTCGAAGATCACCCCCAACACCTACGCGCTCGTGGTCATCAACCCCAACAACCCGACCGGAGCCGTCTACAGCGAGGAGACGGTCCGCGGCATGGTCGACATCGCGCGGCGCCACGACCTCGTCCTGATGTCCGACGAGATCTACGAGAAGATCCTCTTCGGCGACGACGACCACCGGCCGGTGCACCACCACACGGCCAGCTTCGCCGGCGACGACGTGCTCTGCCTGACCTTCAGCGGGCTGTCCAAGGCATACCGGGTCTGCGGGTACCGCGCCGGCTGGGTCATGGTGTCCGGGCCCAAGGCCCTGGCGGCCGACTTCCTCGAGGGCCTGACCCTCCTGGCCAACATGCGCATGTGCGCCAACGTCCCCGGTCAGCACGCGATCCAGACGGCGCTCGGCGGCTACCAGTCGATCGAGGAGTACATCCACCCCGGTGGCCGGTTCTACGAGCAGAGCAAGCTCGCGTGGCGGCTGCTCAACGACATCCCCGGGGTGTCCTGCGTCGAGCCGCACGGCGCGCTGTACTGCTTCCCGCGGCTCGACCCCGAGGTCTACCCGATCGAGGACGACCAGGCGTTCGTCATAGAGCTGTTGCGCGACAAGAAGATCCTCGTCACCCACGGTACCGGCTTCAACTGGTTCGAGCCGGACCACTTCCGGCTGGTGACGCTGCCGGACGTCGAGGTGCTGACCGAGGCGATCGGCCGGATCGGCGAGTTCCTCGAGACGAGGCGGGCATAGCCGCGCCGCCACAGCACCAGGTGCCGCTCAGGCAGCGGGCCTCACACGAGTGAGGAGACGGCCCACCAGCCGGCAGCGCAGGCGAGCATCCCGACCACCAGGCTGACCACCGCGTTGGCCAGCGCCTCCCCCCGCGCCCCGTCCTCGAGAAGCCGCACCGTCTCGTACCCGAACGTCGAGAAGGTCGTGAGGGCCCCACAAAAGCCGGTGCCGACCAGGGTGAGGACCCACGCTGGTGCCGAGCCGGCATACGCGGCAGCCGCGACGGCGCCCAGCACGAGCGAGCCGATCACGTTGACGCACAACGTCCCCCACGGAAACACGCTGTCGGCCCGGCGTTGCACCGCACGGTCCGTGAGGTAGCGCGCCGGCGCGCCGACGGCTCCTCCGAGCAGGACGAGCAGGACCGTCACCCGTCCGCCTCGCGCCCCGCGTGGTGGACCACCTGGACCTGCTCGACGGTGACCAGGCCCTCGGTGACGAGCTCTTCGAGGTCGGCGAGGAACGGCCGCACCCGCTCCTCGACGTCGACGATGACGACCACCACAGGCAGGTCCTCGCTGAGCGACAGGATGCGGGTCGTGTGGATGTGGCTGGACTTGCCGAACCCCTCGATGCCCCGCAGCACCGTCGCGCCGGCGAGACCGGCGGCGTGGGCGCGGTGCACGATCTCGGTGTAGAGGGGCTTGCCGTGCCACGTGTCGCTCTCGCCGATGAGCGCCGTGACGCGCAGGGCGGCTCCGTTGAGCCTCATGATGCCTCGCCTTCCACTCGTGCCGGGTGCGGGTGTTGTTGCTCGGTATGCCGCGTGCGCAGGTCGCGCCGGTGCCTCGCCTCCACGATGGCACGGGTCACTGCGACCCCCGACCAGGAGGCGAGGAGGCCGAACAGCAGGGTGCCGAACAGGTAGAGGAGGGCGGCACCCGGGCGGCCGGCGCGGAGCAGGTCCTGCGTGTCGAGCATGTAGCTGGAGAAGGTGGTGAAGCCCCCCAGCACGCCGACACCGAGGAACGGCCGCACCAGCCTGTTCGGCGGCCACACCTCGAGGAGCAGCACCATCAGGGCTCCCAGGACGAAGGCGCCGGCGACATTCTCGACGAAGGTGCTCCATGCGAACTGGCCAGTGTCATGGGGGACGAGCCGGCCCAGCCCCCAGCGCCCGAGGCTGCCGAGGGCGCCGCCGAGGGCGATCACGGCGAGTACGTTGGCGTTGCGGAGTCTGGGCATGGTGCTCCTACCTTGTCAGGTAGGGACTGTTGGCGGACCGTCCGCAGTTGTCGGCGAGCCCCACCGCCATCACTGCCGGCCACTCTAGCGGGCAGCCTCCACCTCCGGCGCCGTCACTCCCTCGCCCTGGGGAAGTCGGGCCGGGAGCGCTCGCGCCACCACGGCGGCGAGCAACATCAGGACGACCAGCACGCCCAGCGCCACCTCGAACGCCGGCTGGAACATCTCCGACGGCACCCGCGACACGTGCGACTCGACGACCGAGAAGAACGCCGACCCGACCACTGCGACTCCGGCCGCACCGGCCAGCTGGCCCGTGGTGCTGAACAGCCCGGACGCCGAGCCCGCCTTCTCGACGGGCACGTCCGCCAGGGTGAACACCCCGATGGGCGCCACGATGAGCCCGAACCCGGCACCGGACACGACGAACCCCGGCAGGAAGCTCCAGAGGGACGTCGTCGCCGTCGCACCGTGGGCGGCGACCCAGAGGAGTACCGCTCCACCTGCCCAGGTCAGCGCGCCGACCTGCAGGACGCGCCGGCCGATCCGCGGCGCCAGCACGGCGACCCCGACCCCCGCGAAGACCGTGGTCGTGAGCGCGAACGGCACCCCTGCCAGTCCGGCCCTGAGCACCGACCAGCCCAGCCCCGCCTGGAGGTAGATGGTCTGGCACAGGAAGTAGGAGGCCATGGCCATGAACAGCAGCGCGTTCATCGCCGAGCCGGCCGCGAACCCGCGTCCCCGGTAGAGACTGAGGGCCACGAGCGGCTCGGCTCCCGCCCGCTCGGCGCGCCACTGGGTCCGCGCGAAGCAGCCGAGCACGACGACACCAGCTGCCATCGCGGCGTAGACCCATCCCGGCCAGCCGAGCTCCCGCCCGAGCGTCAGCGGGTAGAGCACGCCGAGCAGACCGGCAGCCAGCACGGCCACGCCACGCAGGTCGATCCGCGGCCGCTGTGCCGCAACGGATTCCGGCACCCAACGCAGGGCGGCAGCCACGGCGGCCAGACCGAAGGGCACGTTGACCAGGAATATCGAGCGCCAGCCGATTCCGCCGAGGTCCGCCTCGGTGAGGACTGCACCGATCACCGGACCGAGCACCGCAGACAAACCCGCGAGGCCGGTGAACATCCCCATCGCCTTGGCACGCTCCTCGGGGCGGTACATGACCTGCAGGCTGGACAGCACCTGCGGGATCATCGCTGCCGCGGCCAGCCCCTGCAGCGCGCGGAACCCGACGAGGGCCCCGGCGTTCGGTGCGAGGCCACACGCTGCCGACAGCAGCGCGAAGCCGACGAGCCCTCCCAGGAACACCCGCTTGCGGCCGAGCAGGTCGCCCAGCCGCGAGCCGGTGATGAGCCCGAGCGCGAACGCGAGCGGGTACGCCGCCACCATCCACTGCAGCTGGGCATCGGTGGCCTGCAGCCCCTTCTCGATCGTCGGCAGCGCGACGTTGACGATCGTCGTGTCGAGCAGCTCCATCGTCGAGGCGAGGAACAGGCTGAGCAGCGCGATCGTGCGCGCCCGCCCGGTCGGCAGCGCACCGTGTCCCACCTCCGGCTGCGGCTCGGTCTGCGTCGGCTCGTATGCCGCGTGGTCGGCTTCCAGCGTGGTCATCCACTTCCCCTTCCTCAGGTCCCCTCTTGCTGACTTCTCCACGCTAGGGACGCTTCCGGCCACTTTCTGACCTGATTCTGGGACACTCTGGACCCATGGCGAACACGAGCTCACGGACGCTACGGCTGCTGTCGCTCCTGCAGACCCACCGGTTCTGGTCCGGGGGCGAGCTCGCCGAGCGGCTCGAGGTCTCCGAGCGCACCCTGCGGCGAGACGTCGAACGGCTCCGCGAGCTCGGCTACCCCGTCGACTCGGTGCGCGGCGTGGAGGGCGGCTACCAGCTCGGGCAGGGCGCGACCATGCCACCGCTGACCGTCGACGAGGACGAGGCGATCGCCATGGCGGTGGCGCTCAACGGCGCCGCCCAGCTCACCAGCGGCGACCTCGCCGAGGCGTCGGTGCGCGCCCTGTCCAAGGTGGTCCAGGTGCTGCCTCCCAAGCTCCGTCGCCGCGCGGAGGCCCTGCGCGCGGTCACCGTC
>JAICSZ010000125.1 GCA_025936615.1 Pedococcus sp.
CCGAGGGCTCGGTCTACTCCGGCGGCACCGGCCGCCCGTACCTCGTCGAGGGCGTCGGGGAGGACTTCTGGCCCACCGCCTACGACCCGACGGTCGTCGACGACGTCATCGCGGTCAGTGACGCCGACTCGTTCGAGATGACCCGTCGGCTCGCCAAGGAGGAGGGGCTGCTGGTTGGCGGTTCGTGCGGCATGGCGGTCGTGGCCGCCCTGCGCGCCGCCAAGGACCTGCCGGCCGACGCGGTCGTCGTCGTGCTGCTGCCCGACAGCGGCCGTGGCTACATGTCCAAGATCTTCAACGACGAGTGGATGAGCTCCTACGGCTTCATGCGTGCCGCGGGCCAGGCGACGGTGGGCGAGGTGCTGCACAAGAAGGCCGGGGACCTGCCCGCGCTGGTGCACACCCACCCCACCGAGACGGTCCGGGACGCGATCGAGATCCTCCACGAGTACGGCGTCTCGCAGATGCCCGTCGTCAAGGCCGAGCCGCCGGTCATGGCCGGCGAGGTGGCCGGCGCGGTGAGCGAGCGCGCCCTGCTCGAGGCGCTGTTCAGCGGTGCCGCCCACCTCACCGACTCGGTCTCGAAGCACATGGAGGACCCGCTCCCGCTGGTCGGCGCCGGCGAGCCGGTGGCGGCCGCTCGCGGCGAGCTCGAGAAGCACGACGCGATCATGGTGGTCGAGGACGGCAAGCCGGTGGGAGTGCTCACCCGGGCCGACCTGCTCGCCTCGCTCGTGGACTGAGGCGCGCCGGCCCCCGCCGCACACCTCGTCCCATCGGGGTGAGATGCCTGCTGCCCGACCGAGACCGGGCGGACAACCACCCTCGGATCGCTCGTGCTGCGACCTTTCCGAACCGGGAGTACGGTCGCAAAAAGGGCGATCCGCCGGTGGACCGCCCCAACTTGTCTGGACGGGAGACAGGAGCGGTCGATGGCGACAGCAGCAGCAGAGGGCGGCGCGGTTCGCAGCCTGATCCCGGTGCGGATGGACCGCCTCCCCTGGGCCCGGTTCCACTGGCTCGTCGTGTTCGGCCTCGGCACCGCGTGGATCCTCGACGGGCTCGAGATCCAGCTCGTCGCCTCGGCGGGATACCAGCACACCCTGCACATGAGCAGCACCGAGGTGGGCTTCACCGGCACGATCTACCTCATCGGACAGGTTGTCGGTGCGCTGTTCTTCGGTCGGTTGACCGACAAGCTGGGTCGCAAGCGGCTGTTCGTCATCACCTTGGCCATCTACCTCGTCGGCTCCGGTGTCGCCGGCCTGGCGTGGAGCACCTGGTGGCTGTGGCTGTGGCGGTTCGTCGCTGGGCTGGGCATCGGCGGTGAGTACACCGCGATCAACTCCGCGATCGACGAGCTGATCCCGGCGAAGTACCGCGGCCGGGTCGACATCGCCATCAACGGCACCTACTGGTTCGGCGCCATGATCGGCGCCTTTGCCAACATCTTCCTGCTCAACCACGACCTCGTCGCCGAGAGCTGGGGCTGGCGCATCGGCTTCTTCGTCGGCCCGCTGCTCGGGCTGGTCATCATCTGGCTACGGCGGCACATCCCCGAGAGCCCCCGCTGGATGGTGACGCACGGCCACTCCGAGGAGGCACACCAGATCGTCGACGACATCGAGGCCAGCGTCAGGGCGCAGGGCAAGCCGGTGCCGGACATCGACGAGAGCAAGGCGATGCTCATCAAGGCCAAGGAGCGGCTGCCGCTGAGCGACCTCGTCGACGTCTTCTTCCGCAAGTACCCGAGACGCACGGTGCTCGGCCTCACGATGATGATCACGCAGAGCTTCCTCTACAACGCGATCTTCTTCACCTACATCCTGGTGCTGAAGAACTTCTACGGCCTGCAGGGCTCGACCGCGGAGAAGTACTTCTTCCCCTTCGCCGTCGGCAACCTGCTGGGGCCGCTGGTGCTCGGGCACCTCTTCGACACCATCGGCCGGCGCAAGATGATCTTCGGGACGTACTTCATCTCCGGCGCCATCCTGGCCATATCGGCCTTCCTGTTCGTCAACGACGCGTTGAGTGCGCTGACCCAGACGCTGCTGTGGGTCGGCTCGTTCTTCTTCGCCTCCGCAGGTGCGTCCGCCGCCTACCTCACCGTCAGCGAGATCTTCCCCCTCGAGGTGCGTGGGCAGGCGATCTCGTACTTCTTCTCGATCGGGCAGCTGGTCGGCGCGACCGGTCCGACCATCTACGGCGCCCTGATCGGTGACGGCAAGGACCGCGTGCCGCTGTTCTACGGCTACCTGCTCGGCGCGGGCGTGATGATCCTCGGCGGGCTGATCGCCTGGTTCTTCGGCGTGAACGCCGAGGGACAGAGCCTCGAGGACGTCGCAGACCCGCTGAGTCGCGTCGACACGCCACCGGCCCGCGAGACGGCAGCGGTCTAGGTCGCCGCGATGACCGACGAAGACCAGCCCTACACCATCGTGGTGGGCGTGAGCGCCACCTCCAACTCGCCGACAGCATTGCACTGGGCTGCCGAGCTGGCCGCCCTGCGCGGTGGTCGGGTGGTCGCCGTGCGAGCCTGGCGGCCCACTGCCCCGCAGACCGGCTCACGGGTGACACCGGCTCCCCTGTCGGAGGACGTCTCCTCCGCCGAGCGGGAGGCCCGTGCCGCACTCGAGACGGATGTCGCGGAGGTCCTCGGGGCCGGGCACGGCGTCGAGGTGCGCCTGGTGCACGGTGGCAAGCGCAGGGCGCTGCTGCGGGTGTCCGAGGACGCCGACCTGCTCGTGGTCGACGCGCCACGCCGGCTCGACCTCACCACCCTGCCGGGCTTCGCCCAAAGACTCGTGTATGCCGCGCGGTGCCCGGTCGTGGTCATGCCACCTTCGGTGTCGGGTGCCCGGCGTACCGCCGTCGAGCGGGCGGCCGGCGCGCTCGGCCGCGGCGTCACGGATGCCGCCGGCCGAGCGCCCCGCCCGGGCCTGGGACACCTTCAACCGCCGGGCTGATGTGAACAGATGGAGCGCTGGGAGTCGCCGGTGGAGCGGGCCATCAGGGAAGCGCAGGAGCGCGGCGAGTTCGACAACCTGCCGGGCGCCGGCAAGCCGCTGCCTTCGCTGGGCAGCGTGGACAGCGACGACCCCGACTGGTGGGTCAAGGGACTGCTCCAGCGCGAGCAGCTCGACCTGACCGGGGCCATGCCACCGGCCATCGCTCTGCGCAAGGAACGGGCGACCTTCCCGGAGTCCCTGCTCGACCTGCGCACCGAGGAGGGCGTGCGTGCCGTCCTCGAGGACTTCAACCGGCGGGTCAGGCACGACCGGTTGCGCCCGACGGTCGGCCCACTGCCACCGATCCTGGCTCCCACGGTCGACGTGGAGGAGCAGGTGGCACGTTGGCGCGAGCTGCGCGCGGCCGCCGACGCGCGGGCGCGGGCAGCCAATCTGGCCGCGGAGACCGACCGGACGAGCCATGGCGAGAGCGCTCAGGACGCGGGCAGGCGAACGACGACCGGCTGGTTGCGCCGCCTGCTGGGGGGTGGAGGGCCGTGAGCGAGGGGGCGCCGCCGGCGGCAGATGTTCGACGTCGCCGGTCGCGGGGTAGGGACCCTGCCATGAGCACCGACACCGCGACCAGGAACACCCGCACCGTCGTCGTCACCGGCTCCAGCGGCGGCATCGGCCGGGCCACCGCCATCGAGTTCGGTCGTCGAGGAGCCAAGGTCGCGCTGCTGGCGCGGGGCGAGGCAGGCCTGGACGGCGCAGCCATCGAGGTCGAGCGGGCCGGCGGCACGGCCCTGGCCATCCCCACGGACATGGCCGACCACGACCAGGTCGTGGCCGCCATCGAGCGCATCGAGCGCGAGCTCGGGCCGATCGACACCTGGGTGAACGTCGCCTTCACCTCGGTATTCGCCCGCTTCGACGACATCCGTCCCGAGGAGTTCAGACGCGTCACGGAGGTCAGCTACCTCGGCTACGTCTACGCGACGATGGCGGTGCTGCCACGCATGAAGCAGCGTGGCCACGGCACCATCGTCCACGTCGGCTCGGCGCTCGCCTACCGGGGCATCCCGCTGCAGACTGCCTACTGCGGCGCCAAGCATGCGATCCAGGGCTTCCACGAGGCGTTGCGCTGCGAGCTGCTCCACGAGAAGTCCCCGGTCAAGGTGACCATGGTGCAGATGCCGGCGGTGAACACGCCGCAGTTCTCCTGGGTCCTCTCCCGCTTGCCGAAGCATGCCCAGCCGGTTCCGCCGATCTACCAGCCGGAGGTCGCGGGCCGGGCCGTCGTGTACGCCGCGGACCACCCCGGGCGACGCGAGTACTGGGTCGGTGGAAGCACGGTGGGGACCCTGGTCGCCAACGCCATCGTCCCGGGGCTGCTCGACCGCTACCTCGCCAAGACCGGCTTCAAGTCCCAGCAGACCTCCCAACCACGTGATCCGGACCAGCCGGAGAACCTCTGGAAGCCGGCGGACGGGGAGCGGGACTTCGGCACCCACGGCGAGTTCGACTCCCGCTCGACCGACCGGTCAGCCCAGCTGTGGGCATCGCAGCACCATGGCGCGCTGGCTGGTGCGGGTGCCGCGCTCGCGGCGGCCGGCACCGCCTTGGCCACCCGGCTCTCCCGCGGTTGAGTCAGTCGCCGCCCTCGGCGTTCAGCACGCTCTGCTGGGACGGCAGCTGGTCCTGCTTGACGATCCCGACCGGGCAGGTCATGCCCTTGAACCCGTGGTTGCAGTAGCCGCCGGGGTTCTTGAACAGGTACTGCTGGTGGTAGTCCTCGGCGTAGTAGAACGGGCCGGCATCCTCCGCGGGACGAATCTCCGTGGTGATGGGGCCGAAGCCGTTGTCGTCCAACACCTTCTGGAAGGCCTCGCGGGTCGCCTGCGCGGCCCGCTCCTGCTCGGGCGTCGTCCAGTAGATGGCCGACCGGTAGGCCGTGCCGATGTCGTTGCCCTGGCGGTTCGCCGTGGTGGGGTCGTGGTTCTCCCAGAACTCCTTGAGGAGCAGCTCAGGGGTGGTCCGCTCGGGATCGTAGGCGACCAGCACGGTCTCGGCGTGCCCGGTGCGGCCGGTGCAGGTCTGCTCGTAGGTCGGGTTGGGGGTCAGCCCGCCCATGTAGCCGGCAGCGGTCGCCATCACGCCTGGCTGCTGCCAGAAGATCCGCTCCGCGCCCCAGAAGCAGCCCATGGCGAGGTAGAGCACCTCGGTGCCCTCGGGCCACGGCCCCTCGACGGGCGTGTGCAGCACCAGGTGCTCGCGGGCGATCTCGAAGGGCCGGCTCGTGCGCCCGGGCAGCGCCGTGTCGGCTGTGGGCATCGTGGACTTGTCGCGGTTGAAGAACATCTCGCTCCCTCGGGTGGCTACACCTGTCCAACCGTTCCACGTGGCGCAATGATTCCCCGATGAGCGGCGACAGGGGCGGCGTGACGGGGGCAGCAGGCCGCAGCTCCTCGGCCGAGCCCTCCCCGTCACCGCGATCTGCGCGGAGCTCCAGTGGCCGGCCCAACCGGGTCGCGCCGGACGGCTCGCTCGCGGCAGTGGCCGACCGGGGGCTGTTCTGGGGAAACCGGGGACAGCTCCTCGACCCCCAGGGCGAGCTGGCCCGGCACTCGCGGGGCCTCGGCTGGGTCATCTGTCGGCTGGAGTTCAACGGTCGGCACCGCGTCCAGTGGCAGCCGGGCCGGCTCACCGAGCTCTACTTCCTCGACGAGCCCACCGCGCTGGCCGCCGGGCACCGGCCCTGCGGCGAGTGCCGTCACTCCGACTACCAGCGCTTCAGGGCCGCGTGGGTTGCGGCGCATCCTGCCGACGAGGTCGGCGCCCGGGCCATGGACCGTCACCTGCACGCCGACCGGCTCGAGGCTCCCGGCAGGCACCGCACCCACGAGGCGGCGCTGGCGGACCTGCCGGACGGAGTGGTCGTCGAGCATGACCGGGAGTTCTGGCTGGTCATGGGAGCCCGACTCCACCGGTGGACCTTCGGCGGCTACGTGGAGGCGCGCGACCGGAGTGGCTTTCCCGCCGACGTGGTCGTCCGCACCCCGCGGGCCACGGTGGCAACGCTGCATGCCGGCTTCGAGCCCGAGTACCACCCGTCCCTGACGACATCGGCCTGCGGATAGCCTTGCCGGCATGACTGAGCAGAGCGGTGGCGGGTTCTCGACGCGTGCGATCCACGCGGGCCAGGAGCCCGACCTCGGGACCGGTGCGGTGATCACCCCGATCTTCCAGGTGTCGACCTACAAGCAGGACGGCATCGGCGGGTTCCGGGGTGGGTACGAGTACTCGCGTTCCGCCAACCCCACCCGCACCGCGCTCGAGGAGTGCTTCGCGGCGCTCGAGGGCGGGACCCGCGGCTTCGCCTTCTCCAGCGGCCTCGCCGGGCAGGACACCCTGCTGCGCGCCCTGCTGGCGCCGGGCGACCACGTCGTCGTGCCCAACGACGCCTACGGCGGCACCTACCGGCTGTTCAACAAGGTGCTCGTGCCGTGGGGTGTCGAGCACACCATCGCGCCGATGGGCGACCTCGAGGCGGTGCGGGCGGCGATCCGGCCGGGGACCACCAAGGTGGTCTGGGTCGAGACGCCGACCAACCCGCTGCTCGGGATCGCCGACATCGCGGCGCTGGCCCAGCTCGCGCACGACCACGACGCGAGGCTGGTCGTCGACAACACCTTCGCGAGCAGCTACCTCCAGCAGCCGCTGAGCCTC
>JAICSZ010000437.1 GCA_025936615.1 Pedococcus sp.
CGGTGGCGGTGGTGGTGCCGTCACCCGCGACGTCGTCGGTCTTCTTCGCGACCTCCTTGACGAGCTCGGCCCCGATCTTCTCGTAGGGGTCCTCGAGCTCGATCTCCTTGGCGATGCTCACACCATCGTTGGTGATGGTGGGCGCGCCCCACTTCTTCTCGAGGACGACGTTGCGGCCCTTGGGGCCCAGCGTGACCTTCACCGCGTCGGCGAGTTGGTTCATTCCTCGCTCGAGCCCGCGGCGGGCCTCCTCGTTGAAAGCAATCAGCTTCGGCATGTCTGTCAGCGATTCCTTCTCAGACTTGGGTGGCCGGCTCGCTGCCCGCGACGGACGACCAGGCTGCCCGGCGGACCCTTCCCGCCGTCGTTTCTGGTCTCAACTCACCGACCTGGTGGTTGTCACTCTCGACCCGAGAGTGCCAGCCTCATGTTTAGCACTCGCACCACCCGAGTGCAAACAGTCCCCGGGGGTCCGGGTGCGGCTACCTTCTGCCCATGAAGGATCCACGCCGGCCGATCCGGCTCCCCGAGAAGGCGAGCACCGAGCGAGCCGACCTCGACGCGCTCCTCGATGCCACTCGAGTGGGCCACTTCGCCGTCGTCGCCGACGACGGGACACCGGTCGTGATCCCCACCATGGTGGTGCGTGACGGCGACCGAGTGCTGGCCCACGGGTCGACGGGATCGCGCTGGATGCGCAGGCTGGCCGCCGGAGCGTCGACGGCACTGGGAGTCACGGCGTACGACGGCATCGTGGTCGCGCGGAGTGCCTTCGAGTCGTCGATCCGCTACCGCTCGGCCGTGCTGTTCGGCCGCTGCTCCACCGTCGAGGAGGACAAGGAGCGGTTCCTCGACCTGGTCACCGACGCGCTGATCCCCGGCCGCCGGACGGAGATCCGCCGGCCGACCCGTGCCGAGCTCGCGGCCACCCTGGTGCTCGCCCTGCCGATCGAGGACTGGTCGCTCAAGGTCTCGGCCGGCTGGCCCGAGGACGAGGAGGACGACGTTGCCGGCCCGTCGTGGGCCGGCGTCGTTCCGGTGAGCGAGGTGTACGGCGTTGCTCTCCCGGCCCCGGACCTGCGAGCGGGGATCGGCGTACCGCCGTCGGTGCGGGCACTGACCGGCGAAACTTCCGCGACACCAACGTCGAACTGACCGCCCGCGAGCCGTCACCGCGACAGCAGACCACCAACGAGAGGAGCGACCATGGCGCGCTACGTCGTCATGTTCCCGGCCGACAACGAGGCCGAGTGGGACGCGGGCACCGAGGCCGACCACCAGGCGACCTACGACAACGACCGGGAGTTCGGGCGCCTGCTCGAGCAGCGGGGAGGCACGATCACCGGCGGGCGGGAGCTCGACTCCTCGCGCCATACCCGCGTCGTGCGCCGTGGCCCGAACGGCACGGCCCTGGTCACCCACGGCCCGTTCGCGGAGTCGGCCGAGCAGCTGTCGGGCTTCTACTTCGTCGAGACCGACGACGAGGACGGGCTGGTCGAGGCCGCGACGGTCCTGGTCAAGTCCCATCCCGCCGTCGAGATCCGCCTGGTCTACGAAGGGGAGTGAGCGCGCCGGCGTCCCGTGTCGATCCGACCGAGGCTCGCGCGTCATGGGGATGAGGGGAACACTCGACCCCACGACCCGAGAGGACAGTCATGACCAGCTACGTCGTACTCCTGCCCGGAGACGAGAGCGCGTGGGAGGCCACGCCGGAGGCCCAGAAGCGGGAGATGTACGCGCTGCACGCCGAGTTCGCCCGGCGTCTCGCCGAGCGCGGTCACAAGGTCACAGGCGGCGCCGAGCTCGCACCGAGCCGTGAGGCACGCGTGCTGCGCACGTCGGCCGACGGTGAGCACACCGTCACCCAGGGCCCGTACGCCGAGTCCGCCGAGCAGCTGACCGGGTTCTACGTCGTCGAGACCTCCGACCTCGACGACCTGGTCGAGGTCTGCCAGGTGCTCGGCCGCGGCGAGGGCGTCATCGAGATCCGCGAGTGCCGTGGGGGTGGGATGTGAAGGCCATGGTGCTGATGGCCACGCGCGAGGGCGAGTGGGACTCCGCCACGGCCGAGCAGCGGCAGGAGGTCATGGACGCCCACATGGCGTTCCACAAGGCGGTCGCCGAGCGGGCCACGATGCTGGCCGGCGAGGCCCTCGCCTCGTCGTCGGAGGCACGGACGCTGCGACACCCGGGCCGTGCCGCCGTCGTCACCGAGGGGCCGTACGCCGAGGCGGCCGAGCAGATCGGCGGCTTCTACCTGGTCGAGGCCGAGTCGCTCGACCTCGTGGTGGAGCTGTGCCACCTGCTCCCCGCGTCGTACGCCGTGGAGGTGCGGCCGGTCATCGACATCGAAGGTTATGAGGGCACCCGCGGCTGGGAGTGATGCTCAGGCGGCGCTCGACGCCGCCTGGCGCGACCACTGGGGCCGGCTGACGGCCCTGCTGGTCGCCCAGTTC
>JAICSZ010000049.1 GCA_025936615.1 Pedococcus sp.
CCGACCATCGGCGAAGAACCGGCCGAGGCAGCGACCATCGACGAGCCAGTCCACGAACCAGTCGTCGCGCAGGCTGCCCCCGAGGTGGTCCAGCCGCTGCCTCCCGCACCGGCGCCGGCGCCGAGCGACATCAACGACACCCCGATCTTTCGGGCCATGATGTCCAACTGGCTCACCGACGACACGAGCGCCACTAGCGGCTCCTGGTCGACGAACGAGGCCGACGCCGCCTGGTCCGCTGCGGCCCGCATCGAAGCGCAGGAGCCCACGGAGGAGTCCTCCGCGGGGCTGCCGAAGCGACGCCCCGGCAGCTACCTGGTCCCGGGCGCGATGGACACCCCGGGCGCCGCGCCCGCGGCCGCCACGACCGGGTCGCGCCGCGATCCGGAGACGATCCGCCGCAACCTGAACCGACACCACCAAGGTGTGAGCTCCGCTCGCACCGAAGCACAAGACGGAACACAGCGAGAGGAAGCCGATGTTCACCACTGACGAGCCCCAGACCCAGGGCGAGTACGACTGGCTGGTCTCCAGGTTCGCCAGCGAGACCCCTGGCGTGTCGCACGCCATCCTGGTCTCGGCTGACGGCCTGCCGATGGCCTCGAGCGAGCAGCTGCCGGCCGACCGGGCCGAGCAGATGGCCGCGGTCGCCTCCGGCATGGCCAGCCTTGCATCGGGCGCAGCCCGGCTGTTCCAGGGCGGGACGGTCCTGCAGTCCGTCATCGAGATGGAGCTGGGCTACCTGCTGCTGATGAGCGTCGGCGACGGCTCCCACCTGGCCACCCTCACCGGCACGGACTCCGACATCGGCCAGGTCGGCTACGAGATGGCAGTCCTGGTCGACCGCGTCGGCAAGATGATCGACGCGTCGGCGCGGACGCCCGTCTCCGGGTAGCCCTGATGGTGACCGACGCTCGCGACGAGTCGGCGGGGCCCAGGCTCGTCCGGCCCTATGCGCTGACGTCAGGTCGCACCGAGTCCGCGGTCGACCTGCCCATCGAGGCCACCCTCGATGTGCAGCCGTCCGCCCGCACCCAGACTTGGCCGGAGGGCGACCTCTCCGGCCGGATCATCGAGCTCTGCGGCGCCGCCCAGTCGGTCGCCGAGGTCTCGGCCAAGCTCCACATCCCACTCGGGGTCGCCCGGGTGCTGATCGGTGACCTGGTCACCGCGGGACACCTCAAGACCCGCGCGACCATCACCGAGAACGCCAGCACCGACGAACGCCGTGAACTGATCGAAAGGACCCTCAGTGGACTACGCGCCCTCTAGCCGCAGCAGCGCCTCGACGAAGATCGTCGTGGCGGGCGGGTTCGGCGTCGGCAAGACGACTCTCGTCGGTGCCGTCTCCGAGATCGACCCGCTGCGCACCGAGGCCCTCGTGACGCAGGAGTCCGAGGGTCATGACGACACCACCCACGTGCAGACCAAGAGCACCACCACGGTGGCCATGGACTTCGGCCGCATCACGCTGGCCGAGAACCTCGTGCTCTACCTGTTCGGCACTCCCGGCCAGCGCCGGTTCTGGTTCATGTGGGACGACCTGGTCAAGGGCGCCATCGGCGCTGTCGTGCTGGTCGACACCCGCCGCCTGGACGACAGCTTCGCCGCGGTCGACTACTTCGAGGCCAAGGGCCTGCCGTTCATCGTCGCGCTCAACCAGTTCGACGGCGCGAGCGAGTACGGCCCGGACGAGATCCGCGAGGCCCTCGCCGTCCCGTCGCACGTCCCGGTCATCACCGTGGACGCGCGGGAGCGTGAGTCCGCGAAGCACGCCCTGGTCACCGTCACCGAGTTCGCGCTCACCCAGCTGATGGGGGTCTCCGCCACCGCCTGAGCCCCGGCCCGCCCCCGGTGGCAGACTCGCGCCCATGACCGGTGCCGTGCCCGCCCCCTGTGGCTCATGGGCCTCACCCATCTCCTCCCAAGTCCTTGCCGGTGACCGGGTCGACCTCGACCAGCCGAGCATCGTCGACGGGCACGTGTACTGGCTCGAGGGGCGCGGTTCCGAAGGCGGGCGCGTCGTACTCGTCCGGGACGGCGTGAACCTCACGCCGGCGCCGTTCAACGTCCGCACCCGGGTCCACGAGTACGGCGGTGGCGCCTACGTCGTGCACGGTGACCTCGTCGTCTTCTCCAGCTTTGCCGACCTGCGCCTCTACCGGCTCGAGCTCTCGAACCTCGATGCCGGGCCGCGACCCATCACGCCCGGCGCCGAGGCCGGGGTCCGCTTCGCCGACCTGCGCGTCGACGCGGCCCGCGGGTCCCTGCTGGCGGTGCGCGAGGACCACAGCGGCGGGGGTGAGGCGGTCAACACGATCGTCCGCCTCGACCTGGACGGCCCCAACGACGATGCGGGCACCGTCCTCGTCACGGGTCCCGACTTCGTTGTCGCCCCGCGCCTGAGCCCGGACGGCACGCACCTGGCCTGGCTGGAGTGGGACCACCCCGACATGCCGTGGGACGCGACGCAGCTGTGGGTCGCCACCATCGGCGACGACGGGGCACTGACCGACCGGCTGCGCGTCGCCGGCGGTGACGGCGTTGCCGTCACCGAGCCGGTCTGGGCGCCCGACGGCCGTCTGCTGTTCCTCAGCGACGAGACCGGGTGGGCCAACCTGTATGCCGCCCTCCCGGGCTCCTGGGAGCCGGTCGCCCTGGCGCCGGTCGAGGCCGAGTTCGGCTGGCCGCAGTGGGTGCTCGACCGGCCGTCGTACGGCGTGGCCACGGACGGAACGGTCGTGTGCACCTGGCTCGAGCACGGCCTGGGCCGGCTCGGCACCGTCTCCCCGCACGGCAGGCGAGCGACGCTGGCCCTGGACGGCACGGCATACGACCAGGTCCGGGTCGAGGGGACAACGGTGGTGGGGCTGGCCGACTTCGCCGACCGCCCACGCGCCGTCTTCCGGACCGACCTGGCGACGGGCGGCACCACCCTGCCCCGCACGGAGCTGGGTCACGAAGTGCCTCCCGGCCTGGTGGGCCGGCCCGAGGCGGTGTCCTGGACCAACCGCACCGGCCAGGAGGCGCACGGGATCTTCCACCCACCTGCGAACGACGCCTTCACCGTGCCGGACGGCGAGCGGCCACCGCTCGTGGTCCGGGTCCACGGCGGCCCGACCTCGATGACCAGGGTGTCCTTCAGCCTCGACACGGCCTACTGGACCAGTCGGGGGCTGGCCGTGCTCGACGTCAACTACGGCGGCAGCACGGGCTACGGCCGCAGCTACCGCGAGCGGCTCAAGGGCACCTGGGGACTGACCGACGTCGACGACACCGTCAGCGGCGCCCTCGCCATGGCCGACGCCGGCCGCGTGGACCCCAGCCGCCTCGCCATCCGCGGTGGCAGTGCGGGTGGCTTCACCACGCTGGCCGTGCTGACGGGCAGCGATGCCTTCGCGGCCGGTGCCAGCTACTTCGGGGTGGGTGACCTCGAGGGG
Source organism: Pedococcus sp. (assembly GCA_025936615.1). The sequence continues at coordinate 3,441 of JAICSZ010000049.1, forward strand.
CTGGCCCGCGACACCCACAAGTTCGAGTCGCGCTACCTCCACGGCCTGGTCGCTCCCTACCCGCAGGGCCGCGAGGTCTACCTCGAGCGCTCGCCCGTCCACCACGTCGACTCCCTCAACGCGCCGATGATCCTGTTGCAGGGCCTCGACGACCAGGTGGTGCCGCCGGCGCAGGCGCGGGACATGGCGGCCGCGGTCCGTGCCAAGGGCATCCCAGTGGCGCTGCTGGAGTTCGAGGGGGAGGGCCACGGGTTCCGCTCGGCCGCCGCCGTGGTGCGCAGCCGGGACGCCGAGGCGTCCTTCTACTCCAAGGTGTTCGGCTTCGAGCTCGCCGACGTCGACCAGCTCGAGCCGGTCGAGATCGCCAACCTGTGAGGTCTCAGGGCCCGTCGAGGACCGGCGCCAGCCGCTCCAGGTCCTCGGGGCCCTCGAGGTCCGGGAGGGCGACGAACACGGTCTGCACCCCCCGCTGCGCGAGCTGGCGGTAGCGCGCGACGTGGCTGGCCGCCTCACCGGCGTGGTGGCGGCGGGCGTAGGCGGCGGCCGGTGTCCGGCCGCGCAGCCTTTCCACCCGGCGCCAGGTGTCGTCCCGGTCGCGGCCCACGACCGGCACGTCGAGCACCGTCAGCGCGACCTCGTCGGGGTCGCGACCCGCCGCCCGGCAGTGCTGGTGCAGCACGTCCCTGAGGTGGTCGAACCGGTCGAGGTCGCTGGGCAGGTTGCACCCGTCGGCGAGCTCGGCGGCGATCCGCAGGGTGCGCCGCTGCCCGGACCCGCCGACGAGGACCGGCGGCCGCCCGACCGGGCGGGGGTAGGCAGTGGTCTCCGGCAGGCTGACCCGGGTCCCGGTGTGCGCCTTCGTGCCGGGGCCCCACAGGGCACGCACGGTCTCGATGGTCGTCTCCAGCTGGTCGAGCCGCTCCCGCGCAGGCGGGAAGGGCAGGCCGAAGGCGAGGTGCTCACGCTCCCACCAGCCCGCACCGAGGCCGAGGAAGGCACGCCCGCCGCTGAGCACGTCGAGCGTGGCCACAGCCTTGGCGAGGATGCCTGCCGGCCGGAAGGTCACGGGTGACACCAGGGTGCCGAGCCGCAGGTCCGTGTCGAGGCCGGCGAGCAGGCCCAGGGTCACCCAGGGCTCAGGGATCGGCTCCCAGACGCGGTCGACCTGCGGGATCTGGATGAGGTGGTCCATGAGCGCGACACCGCCGAGGCCGACCTGTGCCGCAGCGAGTGCCACGGAGCGCACCCAGCCGGCCGGGTCCTCGCCCCAGGGAAAGCGGGAGAGCTGCAGGACCACCTCAGGCCGGCCGCGAGTCATAGTGGCCCTCGGGCTGGTCGATGGGCGCGCGGCCGGCGCGCCGCGTGTCAAAGTAGTCGTGGCGCCGGCCTCCTCGACCAGCACCTGGTCCCAGCCCTCCGCGGCCAGCTCACCCGCCGCAGCTGCGGCGCGCGCCAGCTGTTGGGCGAGGACGCGTGTGGGGACCGGCCGGTCCCGCCGTGCGTTGCGCTCGCGGCACAGCGTTGCCGGTGTGTCGAACAGGACTGCGACACAAGGCATCCCAGCGGCACGTCCGGTTTGGAGCCACTTGCGGCGCGCCGCCGGGTCGAGCCCCAGGGTGTCCACGACGACCGTCAGCCCGCGCCGCAGCCGCGCGGCCATGACCAGCTCGAGCACGCCGAAGGCGTCCGCGGAGGCGTCGAGGTCCCCCTCGCCGCTGCCCACGATGGCGCGAAGCGAGTCCGAGGAGACGACCTCCTGGGCGCGGTACCGCTGCGCTGCCCAGGTCGACTTGCCCGCCCCGCTCGGGCCGATGAGGGCGACCAGTGCCGGGTCGGGCAGTGCCGTGCTCAGGCTTCGGCCCTCGATGCGCGGGAGAGGACTGCGGCCGCCACGTCGTCCGGCCGGGTCTCCGGCAGCCAGTGGCCGGCGTCCAGCTCGACGAAGCGGTAGTCGGAGGCCACCCAGTGCGCGGTTCGCTCGGCGGCCGCCCTCCCGAGCGCAGGGTCGTGCCGACCCCACACGTACGTCGTGGGAACGGTGATCCGCCGCCGTTGGTCGTTGGAACCACCGTCGCCTGGACGACTGCCTCGCAAGGGGCTTCGCAACGCCCGGTACCACGCCAGCTCGGCACCCGCCGCGCCCGGTTCACGGAACCGCGCGGCATACCGCTGGACGTCCTGCTCCGGAAGCCCGCTGCGGCGCAGCACTCGGGGCAGCGAGCGTCGCAGAAGTGCCTCCGGAAGAACGGGGACCTGGAAGGCAGCCATGTACCAGCTGCGTCGCGCCTGGTCGCCGTGCCGGAGGGCCCAGGCCAGCGCACGGTGGTGCGGGGTCGACAGCACGGTGAGGCTGGCCAGGCGCTCGGGATGACGCTCGGCGAACGCCCAGGCGACCGCGCCACCCCAGTCGTGGCCGACGAGGTGCCCGCGGTCGACGCCCGCCTCGTCCAGCAGCGCCGCCACGTCCGCCACCAGCTCACGCATCCGGTATGCCGCCGTCCCCGGCGGCCGCGCCCCCGGTGAGTAGCCCCGCTGGTCGAGAGCCAGGACGCGCAGGCCACGGGCCACGAGCAGTGGGGTCACCCTGTCCCAGGCCCTTCGGTCCTGTGGCCAGCCGTGCAGGAGCACCACCGCCTCGGCACCTTCCGGACCACTGTCCGCGAACTCGAACACCAGGCCTTGGCGGGCAAAGCGGCTCACCCCGACGACGCTACAGGGCTACGGTGCGCCGAAATGCATAGTCCCCGGGGAGTATCGGCAGGTCATCCGTACGGAGGACGCGAAGCGTCGGCAACCTCGCCATCATCGGAGGGTTGGGAGCGGTGTCCGGTTGCCCGGACGCGCCACTCGAGGTGGCCGCGACCGCAGACGTGCGGCAAGTGAGAGGGAAGGGACACATGAGAACTGCATACCGGTGGCTCGCAGCCATCATCGCTGTGGAGGTCGCCGTGCAGGCGGCCGCGATCGCCTTCGCAATCTTCGGCATGAGCAAGTGGATCGAGGACGGTGGCGTCCTCAACAAGCAGGTCATGGAGAGCGACCAGAGCGCCGGCTTCAGTGGCGAGGCGGGCTTCATGATCCACGGCATCAACGGCCAGATGATCATCCCCCTGCTCGCGATCATCCTGCTCGTCGTGTCCTTCTTCGCGAAGGTCCCTGGCGGGGTGAAGTGGGCCGGCTACGTGCTGCTCGCCGTCGTCGTGCAGGTGATGCTCGGCATGTTCGCGCACGGGGTGCCGGGGCTGGGTGCCCTGCACGGGCTCAACGCGCTCATCCTCTTCACCGTCGCGGTCGTCGCGTCGCGCAGGGCCAAGGCAGCCGCCTCGTCCCAGGCAGAGCCGCAGGCTGAGGCGGCACGCGTCTGACCCTGGGCCCGAAGCCGTTGCCGCCGCGTCCGGACCGCCCACGTGGGTCCGGGCGCTGGCGGCTGGCCGCTGCCCTCGTCGCGGCCGTGCTCGTCCTGGTGCCACTCGGCTGGTACTGGCAAGCCAGCAGGCTGCCGTCGACCTACTCCGTCATGGACATGGGCTACCTCGACTTCGGTGGCGGCGCCGGGTCCGGAGCCCGGGCCGGCGCCCCACACCACGAGGTCGGCCAGGTGCCACCGTCCGCCTCGCAGCACCAGCGTGGGGCGAGCAACGGTCCGACCGTGAGCGTCGCCGCGCTTCGGCCCGAGCCCAGCCGAGCCGCCGACGTGAAGGTGGACCTGGTCGCGCACCAGGGGCAGGTGACCCTCGCGGACGGCCGCCGGATCACGGGCTTCACCCTGAACGGCACCTCCCCGGGTCCCACCATCGAGGCCACCGAGGGCCAGCTGGTCCAGGTCACCGTGCGCAACGACAACGTGGCCGAGGGCATTACCCTGCACTGGCACGGGCTGGACGTGCCCAACGGTGAGGACGGCGTCGCCGGCGTCACCCAGGACGCCGTGCTCCCCGGCCACACGTTCACGTACCGGTTCGTCGCCGACGTGGCCGGCACGTACTGGTACCACTCGCACCAGGTCTCGCACGAGCAGGTCGTCGGTGGCCTGTTCGGCGCCCTGGTGATCCACCCCGCCACCCCGGCGCCGGGAGTGCTCGACGCGCTCGCCGTGTCGCACGTCTACAACGGCCGCAGCACCGTCAACGGACGAGCGGGCGACGTGGCGCAGGTCGCCCGGCCCGGGCAGTCGGTGCGCGTTCGCGTGGTGAACACCGACAACGGTCCCAGCGAGGTGTGGAGCAGCGCCCCCTACCGGCTCGTGGCCGTCGACGCGCGCGACCTCCACGAGCCGGGGCAGGTGAGCGGCCAGTCCGTGACGGTCACGGCGGGGGGCCGGGCGGACCTCGAGGTCATCGTGCCCGAGGACGGCACCGGCGTGCGGGTCGTCATCGGCGGCGGCTCCTCGCTCGTGCTCGGACCGGTGGGTGCCACGGCGCCGAGACCTCCACAGCCACAGCATCAGCTGGACCTGCTGGCTTACGGCACGCCGTCGCCCGTCGGCTTCGACACCAGCCACCCGGACCGCTCGTTCGACTACTCCATCGGCCGGCGCCCGGGCTTCGTCAACGGGAAGCCGGGGCTGTGGTGGTCGGTCAACGGCCACCTGCTGCCGAACCTGCCGATGTTCGTGGTCAGCGAGGGGGACGTCGTCAAGGTCACGATCAGCAACCACAGCGGCGACGTCCACCCGATGCACCTCCACGGCCACCACGCGGTGGTCCTGAGCCGCGACGGCAAGCCCGCGACCGGCAGCCCGTGGTGGGTCGACTCGCTCAACGTCCGCGACGGCGAGACGTACGTCGTGGAGTTCCTCGCCGACAACCCCGGCATCTGGATGGACCACTGCCACAACCTCAAGCACGCGAGCCAGGGGCTGGTCACCCACTTGATGTACGAAGGGGTCACCGAGCCGTTCCGGGTCGGCGGCAAGGCGGGCAACGAGCCCGAGTAGCAGCGGGCGACAATGGGTCGGTGCCGACCTTCGAGTTCCACCACGTGTGGGCGCTCGACGCGCCCGCGGCCCGCGTGTTCGACGCCCTCGCCGACGTGGAGCGGTATGCCGCATGGTGGCCACAGGTGCGCACCGTCCAGCGGATCGACGAGCACTCCGGGCGCACCGCGGTGCGCAGCTTCCTGCCCTACACCCTCGACCTCGTGCTGCGCCGCGAGGTCGAGGACGAGGCGAGCAGGGCGCTGCGTGTGGCCGTCTCGGGGGACCTCGAGGGCTGGTGCCAGTGGCAGGTGGAACCGGCCACGGACCACGACGGCGGCACCGTTGCCACGTTCGACCAGGTCGCCCTCGTCACCCCTGCGCTGCTGGCCCGCACCGCCCGACTGACCGCCCCCCTCCTGCGAGCCAACCACGCATGGATGATGCGCTCGGGCCGAGCCGGCCTCGCGGCATACCTGCGTGCGACACGCGGCCCGGGCCGCGCGACAATCTCCGGGTGACTCGCCCCGAACCCGCCCCGACACTGGGCGGGCGCCGGGCCCGGGTGGTCTACTCGGCCGCGGTCTCGATCTACGTGCTGGCGGTCTTCCACCGCAGCTCGCTCGGAGTCGCCGGACTGCTCGCCGCCGAGCGCTTCCACATCGAGGCGACGCAGCTGTCGGTGTTCACCATGGTCCAGCTGCTCGTCTACGCGGCGATGCAGATCCCGGTGGGTGCGCTGCTCGACCGGTTCGGACCGAAGCGGCTGATCATCACCGGTGGGCTGCTGATGACGGTGGCCCAGTTCGCGTTCGCGTTCTCGCAGGACTTCGCCGGCGGCATCCTGGCCCGGGTCGTGCTGGGCATCGGCGACTCGATGATCTTCACCCCGCTGCTGCGGATCGTGGCGCTGTGGTTCCCGCCGGTGCGGATCCCGATCGTGACGCAGGTGACCGGCATGCTCGGCCAGCTCGGCGCCCTCGTGGCGGCCTCGCCGCTGGTCTACGCCCTGCACCAGTGGGGCTGGACCCCCTCGTTCGCGACGGCGGCCCTCTTCGGGGTGGTCCTTGCCGCCGTCGTGTGGGCGGTCGTGAAGGACTCGCCGTACCCGGACCGTGAGCTCGACCAGATCAAGGTGCGTGCGCTGGCCCGCGCCGTGCGTGCCGCCTGGCGGACGGACGGCACGCGGCTCGGGCTCTGGTCGCACTTCTCGGCACAGTTCGGGGCGACCGTGTTCGCGCTGCTCTGGGGCTTTCCCTTCCTCGTTGCGGGAGAAGGGCTCTCGCCCCGGACGGCAGGAATCCTGCTCATGCTGATGACCTTCACGACAGTGGTCGCGAGCCCACTGATCGGCGGCTTCGTCACCAAGTACCCGTTCTCGCGCTCCACCCTCATCCTC
>JAICSZ010000170.1 GCA_025936615.1 Pedococcus sp.
CACCGCGTCGAGCAGGTGGCCGTGCCGGTCGGCCTCCATCCACAGGGCCAGCTCGTAGGCGCCCTTGGGGACGGTCTCGAAGTAGTTGGTGCGGTCGAACCAGGTGGTGGCGTTGAGCCGGCCGCCCTCGGCCATCAGCCGGCTGAAGTGCTCACCGCTGGCAACGTGCCGCGAGCCCTGGAACATCAGGTGCTCGAACAGGTGCGCCAAACCGGTGCGTCCCGGCGACTCGTGCCGGGACCCGACGTCGACCCACAGGTTGACGGTGACGACCGGGACGCTGGTGTCCGGCGAGACCACCACGCGCAGGCCGTTGTCCAGCGTGCGCTGGTGGATCGGGTAGTCCAAGGGCATGCCGTCACCCTAGGCCCACCACCAGCGCAGGTATGCCGCGCGCGGACTCGCGCCCGCGGCATGCCTTGCCGTCTGGGTCGGTGCCGAAATGCCCGGGAGTCCGGGCATTCGGCCACCAACAGGGCGTGGAGGTGGGAGCCGCTCAGCCGGTGCGCTTGGCGGCGTCGCGCGCCTGGGCGACCGACTGCGGGTCGGGCTGCTTGTCGGCGGCGACGCGAGGCAGGCTCGGCGCGTAGCCGCTGCCGAGCTGCTCGATCGCGTTGCGGGCGAACACCTGCTGCTCGGTGACGGTGCGCTCGGCGCGGCCGCGGCCCAGGAAGCTGACCGCCCAGTGCAGCAGCGTGGTGATGCGGTTCTTGAACCCGATGATGTAGACGAGGTGCACCCCGAGCCAGAGCAGCCACGCGACGAACCCGCCGAAGCGCAGCCGCCCGATCGAGGCGACCGCGCTGAACCGCGAGATGGTCGCCATCGACCCCTTGTCGTGGTACTCGAACGGGCCCTGGGCCGGCTGGCCCGCGAGCCGCCGCTTGATCTGGTCGGCCGCGTAGCGCGCGCCCTGGATCGCGACCTGCGCGACACCGGGATAGCCCTTGAGCGAGGCCAGGTCGCCGACGACGAACACCTCGGGGTGGCCGGGCAGGGTGAGGTCGTCGTTGACGAGCACGCGGCCGGAGCGGTCCGTCTGGGCGCCGGACTGCTCGGCGAGCTGGGCGCCGAGCTCGGAGGCCTGCACGCCGGCGGCCCACACCTTGGTCACCGCCTCGATCCGGCGACGCTTGCCATCGGTGTCCTCCACGTCGATGCCGGTCGCGTCCACGCCGACCACCTTGGCTCCGAGCTGGACGTCGACTCCCATCTCCTGCAAGCGATTTCGCGCCTTCCCGCCGAGGTGGTCGCCGAAGGCACTGAGCACCTGCGGCGCGAAGTCCAGCAGGATGACGCGTGCTCGGGTCGGGTCGATGTTGCGGAAGTCGCGGCGCAGGGTGCGGCGGGACAGCTCGGCGATCTGGCCGGCCATCTCCACACCGGTGGGGCCGGCGCCGACGACGACGAACGTCATCAGCCGCTCGATCTCCTTGGGGGTGCTGGCGAGCTCGGCGTACTCGAAGGCCCCGAAGATCCGCCCGCGCAGCTCGAGGGCGTCGTCGATCGACTTCATGCCGGGGGCGAACTCGGCGAACTGGTCGTTGCCGAAGTAGGACTGTCCGGCGCCGGCGGCCACGATGAGCGAGTCGTACGGGGTGACCGTCTCCCGGTCGAGGACCTTGGAGGTGACGGTCCGGGCGGCCAGGTCGATCCGGGTGACGTTGCCGAGCAGGACGTGGGCGTTCTGCTGCCGGGCGAGCACCTCACGGGTGGACGGCGCGATCTCGCCCTCGGAAAGGATCCCGGTGGCCACCTGGTAGAGCAGCGGCTGGAACAGGTGGTGGGTGGTCTTGGCGATGAGGGTCACCTCGACGTCGGCCCGCTTGAGGGCCTGGGTGCCGAACAACCCACCGAACCCGGACCCGACCACCACCACGCGGTGACGGTTGCTCGTGACCTGCTGCGACGGCATACCCAACACTCTCCCCTCAACGACGAAGGACGGCCACCCCCAACGGAGGGCCGTCCTCGGTGACGTGGTGCCCTGGGTCCAACAAGCCTAGCCGCAGCGGTATGCCGCGTGGTCGCCGCCCGTGGGCAAGGTCACGGTGCGCGCTCCGGCCCGCCTAGAACAGCCGGGCGGCGCGTTGCTCCTCGGTGTCCTCGAGGGCGAGGAGGAACCGCTTGCGCTCCAGCCCGCCGGCGTAGCCGGTCAGGCTGCCGTCGGAGCCGATGACGCGGTGGCAGGGGACGACGACGGCGATCGGGTTGCGGGCGTTGGCGGTGCCGACGGCCTGGCTCAGCCCCACGTCGCCGAGGGCTCGGGCGAGGTCTCCGTAGGAGCGGGTCTCGCCGTAGGGGATCTCGCGCAGCAGCGCCCAGACGCGCTGCTTGAAGTCGTCGCCGGCCGGTGCGAGCGGGAGGTCGAAGGTGCGCCGCTGCCCTGCGAAGTACTCCCCGAGCTGTTCGGCGGCCGCCGGCAGCAGGGCCTCGTCGCGCTCGCCGATCTCGCGGTTGCCGGTCTCGCCCATCAGCAGCTGGGTGACCGCTCCACCCTCGACGACGAGGGTGAGCGGACCGATCGGCGAGGGGATCACGCGGTGGCGCGGCACGCCCTCCATACTGCCCCGCACCCCCGACACCCTGGTCGCCATCCCATGCAAATCATGAGTGGGCGCCGCCTCCGCACGCGGACAATGCGGCGCCAACTCATGATTTGCATGGGTGGGCGCCGGTCAGGGGGCGACGAGGGCGGCGGCCAGCCGCGCGGCGTACTCGGCTGCCTCCTCGTCCGAGGCGTACTTCGTCCGCGGCCAGAAGAAGCCGCGCAACCCGTCCCCCTTGGTGCGCGGCACCACGTGGACGTGCAGGTGCGGCACCGACTGCGAGACGACGTTGTTGACCGCCACGAACGAGCCCTGGGCGCCCAGCCCCTCGACCACGGCGGCGGCCATCCGCTGGGCGGCGCCCATCAGCTCCGGCAGCAGCTCGGCGGGCAGGTCCGGCAGCGTGTCGACGTGGATGCGCGGCACGAGCAGGGTGTGTCCCTTGAACACCGGGCGGGCGTCGAGGAAGCCCAGGACGAAGTCCTCGTCGAGCACCGTGTGGGCGAAAGTACGCCCGTCGACGATGTCGCAGAACACACAGGGCACGACGCGACCCTAGTGGTGCCCGGGCGCGACGAGGGGGCGCGGCGCCCGGGCACCAGATCAGGGAGTGGGGGGCCTCAGTGCCCGGTGGGGTGGGTGGCCGCGGGACCCTCGGTGGGCGACCCGGTCGGGTGCACGCTGGGCGACCCGGTCGGGCGGGCGGTGGGTGAGTGCTCGGCACGGTGGTCGACGACCCCGCCACCGTTGACGTCCGCGTGGGTGTCGTCCTGGCCCACGCCGTCCTGGTGGTTCGCCGCAGCGGTCGGGTTGGCGGTGTGCGTGGGCGAGCCGGCCTCGGTGTCGTCCGCGGCCTGCGACGTCTCGCTCTCGGTCGAGGTTGCCGTCCCGGTGCTCGTGGTCTCGTCATCGGTGGACGTGGTCGTGGTCCCACTGGGCTCGTCCTGCTGCACCGTTGCGGTGTGCTCGGCGGACGGGCCGCCGGTCGCGGCCAGGGCGGCGCCACCGAGGGCAGCCAGGGTCAGCGCCGCGCCGGCGGCAACAGCGATGCGGCCGGCCCTGCGGGCGCGGATTCGGACAACGGTCACAGGATCTCTCCTTGGTTCGGGGGACTCGCCCGAGGCCGCCGGGTCTGCGAGGAACGCAGCCAGGGCGGCACCCGGCTCCGGCGCCGGTCGCGCAGCCATGGCCCGCAGCGCCTCGACCGCAGGGGCGGCCGGGTCGCTGCCGGGCAGGTGCAGCTCGGCGTCGAAGGGTTCGCGGTACTCAGGCATGACGGGTGTTCAATCGCCCGGGGACGGCGCGGGGATACGGGTCGGTGGAGAGTTTCCTGCGCAACCTGGCCAGACCGCGGTGCTGCAGGGACTTCACCGACCCCACGTCGCGTCCGAGCACTCGCGCCGTCTCCTCGAGGCTGAGCTCGCCCAGCACGCGCAGCGCCACGACGGCCCGCTGGTCCGGGGTGAGGTCGGCGAGCAGCGCGACGACGCGCTGCTCCCCGAGTCCGGTCAGCGCGGCCTCCTCGGCGGAGCCGGTAGTGCGCGGGTCCTGCGTGAGCTCGTCCCACGGCACCGTGGGGCCGCGTAGCACTTGGCGGCGGACCCAGTCGACGTGGCGGTGGTGCGCGATGGAGAACAGCAGGGCCCGGAACGCCGCACCGCCACCGATGAACCGGCGCATCTGGCGGAACGCGGCGAGGAAGACCTCGCTGGTCAGGTCCTCGTGGTCGGGGACGCCCTGGGCCCGGAAGTAGGCGGCAACCCTGGGCGACAGCTCCTGCCACAGCCGACCGAACGCCTCGGGGTCGCCGTCCCGCGCGGCGTCCACGGCTTGGTCCAGGGCTGTGGAGTCCATCTGGTCCCTTCACGCGACGACCGCTCGAGCGCGACACGGCCGAGCCGCGCCCGATGGACCATACCCGCCCAAACCGCAGCCGTGGGCCTTGGCCCGAGGTCGGTCGCGGCAGCAGGTGGTTCAGGCGGAGGTGCGGTATGCCGCCTTGCGGCTTTCGCCGACGAGAGTCACCATCGCTGCCACCCCGGTTGACACCCGTGCCACCAGCGACTCGAGTGGGCCGCGCAGGGGCACGAGCGCGAAGGTGGCGCCGATGGCGAGCACGAGCAGGACCTGGTCGCCGTAGTGGCCCGGCGGCTGGAGGTGAGGCCAGTGTCCGCGGGCCGTGAGCCACACGTGCAGCGAGTACAGGGTGAGCGTCATGGCGCCGGCGCCGAACGCAGCAGCCCACAGGCGCCGCCGGACCCGCGTGGCGAGCAGGCAGGCACCGATGACGGCCAGCGCGCTGCCGACCGTCTGGGCCAGGTCCAGCGGCGTGCCGGAGTGCGGAGCCACGGTCGCGAGCCACCACCACGAGCCGGTCGGGGCGGTGCCGTGCAGGCCATGGGTCAGGACCGCGTCCAGCTCACGAGGATCGGCCGACCCCGGGTCCGGGTAGGTGCTCGCCAGGGCCGCGTGCACCCGTGGGCGGCTGGTCAGCCAGTGCGACAGGGAGGTCGCGGCAACGGCAAGGGCCAGGCCGCCGACGAGGAGCCTGGACGCCGTGCCGGACCGGTGCAGCCGGCAGCGCCCGATGGCCATGCCGGCGAGCAGGTAGGCGAGCCAGACGAACGTCGGGTAGTAGCCGGTGAAGGTCAGCTCGGTGGCGAGCTGCCACGGGTGCGCCAGGTCGCCGGGGACGGGGCTACCGAACCCGCGCCCGGGCAGGTGCGGGCGCAGCAGCTGGCTTACCACCGGCGCAGCGAGCACCCAACCGGCGGCGAGCGCCGCGAGCCGGCCCGCCCCCAGCCCGAGGAACGGCAGGCCGACCACGAACAGCACCGCGTAGTACGTGAGGATCAC
>JAICSZ010000141.1 GCA_025936615.1 Pedococcus sp.
ACCTCCGCGGGAGGCATGCCGTCCTCGCCGTCCTCGGCGGGCTCGCCGGAGCCGTCGGGCCTACCGGTGTCCCGTTGGGCGTCCAGTAGCGTCTGCATCGCCACGTCGGCGAAGGCGAGCGCCTGTTGCACCGCCACGGTGACCAGGGGGCCCGGCCGGTCCTGGTAGACGTCGAGGGCACCGAGCCGGGCGGCGCCGACCTGCAACGGGAACGCGAACACGGCACGTACGCCGTGGTCCTGTGCGGCGGGAGCGTAGCCGGGCCAGCGGGTGCGGGCCGCCACCGCGAGGTCCGGCATCAGCACCGGTCGACGCGAGCCGTAGGCCTCGAGACAGGGACCCTCGCCCAACGTGAACTGCAGCTCCTCGACCCTCGCGTGGTCCGCGTTCGAAGCGGCGAAGCTGACGTGGGAGCCCCGCGACATCACGCTGATCCCCACGCCGGTCGCGGGGAGTGCAGAGGCCGCCGCCCGACACAGACGCTGCAGCCGGCCGACGAGGTGCGGCTGGTCCTCGGACCTGACGGCCTCGCGGCTCACGAGTGCCCACACCCGGTCCAACGCGTCACTGGAGGCGTCATCGGAGGCCATCGGCGCGCCCCCCTGGACACAGCGAGCAGCCGAGGACGACCGGGGGCGCCAACAGAGGGGGCGGCATGACCGAGCCTTTCCGGAACCACTGCCGGGGGCTGGGGCAGCCTGGATGTCTCACCTCGAGATGTAGTGCCAGTGTACTCGCAGCGAGGGAGGCTCTGGCATGACTTCAGGACGGCCGGGTACGGAGTCCCCGCTGCCCCGGACCCTGGCGCGCACGTGGTTTCCAAGCCGGGCCGGTATGGTCCGGCTCCTTCGAGGAGTCCGATGAACCGCTACACCGCTGAGTCCGCTGCGCAGGACCCGCACCGGCAGCCCTCGTGCCTCCAGAGGGTGCTCGGTCCCGCACCCCGACCCAAGACCGACCCGACATCCGTCGACACGGGTTGGCACGGATACGACCATTCCTATGACTCGACCGTGCGGAGTGACACGGAGGGTCGCTGAGCATTCGACGGTGCTCGCGTGGGTGCCCACGCCTCGACGCCGGTCGACGAATGCCGGGCGTGGGCGGGGGTACGTCGCGCTACCGACGGCGGGACTTCAGAGGAGCTCGGACATGAAGGCAGTGACCTGGCAAGGCGTCCACGACATGCGGGTGGACGAGGTTCCGGACCCGCGGATCGAGGACCCCACCGACGCGATCATCAAGGTGACGTCGTCCGGGCTGTGCGGCTCCGACCTGCACCTGTACGAGACGTTGGCACCGTTCATGGAACCTGGCGACGTGGTCGGCCACGAGCCGATGGGCGTCGTCGAGGAGGTCGGGTCGAGCGTGACCCGGCTCAGGGTGGGCGACCGGGTGGTGGTGCCGTTCAACGTGTGCTGCGGGTCCTGCTGGATGTGCGAGCGCAAGCTCTACAGCCAGTGCGAGACGACCCAGAACCACGAGCACGGCACCGGCGCCAGCTTCTTCGGCTACAGCAAGCTCTACGGTCAGGTGCCCGGCGGCCAGGCGGAGTACCTGCGCGTCCCGTTCGCGGACTTCGCCCCCGTCAAGGTTCCCGAGGGCCCCTCCGACGACCGCTTCCTCTTCCTGTCCGACGTGCTGCCCACCGCGTGGCAGGCGCTGCAGTATGCCGACGTACCCGACGGTGGCACCCTGCTCGTCCTCGGCGCCGGTCCCATCGGCGACATGGCCGCGCGGATGGGCGTCCACTCGGGCCACCGGGTCATCTCCGTCGACCGGGTCCCCGAGCGCCTCGCGCGAGTGAAGGCCCACGGTGCGGAGGTGCTCGACCTCGACGAGGCCGACGAGGTGGGAGGGGTGGCGGACGTCGTCAGGGAGTCCACCGGTGGCCGAGGGCCGGACGCGGTCATCGATGCGGTCGGCATGGAGGCTCACGGCTCCCCCACGTCCGCCGCTGTGCAGAAGTTCGCAGGGCTGCTGCCCGACGCGGTCGCCGAGCCGATGATCAAGACCGCCGGCGTGGACCGCATGACTGCCCTCAACACGGCGATCGACGCCGTACGACGCGGCGGGACGGTGTCGATCTCGGGCGTCTACGGCGGGGCGGTGGACCCGGTCAACATGTTCCAGCTCTTCGACAAGCAGGTGCAGGTGCGGATGGGGCAGGCCAACGTGCGCGCCTGGACCGACGAGCTCCTCGGCATGCTCACCGACGGCGATCCGTTCGACGTCGAGTCGTTCGCGACCCACCACCTCCCCCTCGACGAGGCGCCCACTGCCTACGAGCACTTCCAGAAGAAGGAGGAGGGCATGGTCAAGGTCGTCTTCCGGCCCTGACCACGTCGCTGCCGCCGGCCGTGCATCCGCGCGGCGGCCTCACGAGCGGTGGCCCCGGGCTCCTCCCGCCGGGACGGCCAACGCATGGTCGAGGGTGTCGAACACCGTGACGGCGCGGTCCATCTCGGTGATCTCCAGGATCCTGCGCACCTGGCGCGACGGGGACACCAGGCGCACGGCTCCCCCAGCGGCGGCGGTGACCCTGTGGCAGGCCGCCAGCAGCGCCAGCCCACGGGCGTCCATGAACGTGACCCCCCACATGTCGACGACGATGACGGCCGTGCCGGCGGACACGAGGATCCAGTCGGTGATCGCGGTGATCTGGATGTCCAGCTCGCCGACGATCTGGAGCACCCACGCGCTCGCCCCCGTACACAGCCGGACCGACAGCTCGGGCGCGTCCAGGATCAAGGCGGGGGCAGTCCGCAGCGACAGGCCGGGAACAGCCGGCGCGTCTAGGGATGGGCTCATAGCAGGCACCTCGCTCGGGTCGAACAACCGATGGCGGGGTCCCGGCCAGGCATCACACGTACTGCTTCCGTCAGTATCCGACCTGGGCGTCGTCGATGTCCATGCCCGCCGGTGCGTGTCTCAGCCTGTGGGTACGGCATGGTGGCCGCCCCATGGGGTACGTGACCCCGACGTCGAGGAGTGAGGTGTCGGCATTGCCCGTCCCGCATGCCTTCTCGTTGGTGGCGAGCCCACAGGCGGCGTCGGCGGCCCGACGAGAGGTGCGACGCCTCGAAGACGACCTCCCGTCGTGGGTCCTCGAGGACGCGGCGGTGATCGTCAGCGAGCTCGTGACCAACGCCGTCCGGTACGGCGACGGCCGCGTCGAGGTCCAGGTGTGGCCGGGGCCCCGCGTCCTTCGCATCGAGGTGGCGGACGGAAGCCACCAGCTGCCTCAGCTGGTGACGCCCGGCCCCGACGCGGAGGGCGGTCGAGGACTCCAGGTGGTCGGCGCCCTCGCCACTCGATGGGGCGTCCTGGTCGACGGGCACAAGAGGGGCAAGGTCGTCTGGTGCGAGCTCGACGTCGTCGACCGGGGCGAGAGGGACGACGACGAGAGCCTGCGCAACCTGGGACGGGTGCTGGAAGGCGCCGAAGCGGCCTCGCCTGTGGATGCGGTCGGCGCTGTCACGCGAGAGCTCGGGGTCGCCCTGGGGGCGATCTCGGTGTCGTTCCTCATCGTCGACCTGTCCGGGCGCGGGCTCGTCCGGCTCACGCACGTCCCGCTGGGAGCGACAGCGAACGACGGCACGGGGCCGTCCCCGTCGCGCGGGGCGCGCCGCAGCGCCGAGGAGTGGGCGACCGCCGTGCCGTTCGACGGCGGGCCGGCCGAGGAGGCCGTTCGCACCCAGACGGTCCAGGTGGTGGCGGAGGAGACGGTCGCCGACGGAGCAGCGAGGCGCTCATGGCGCCTGCTCGCGCCCGTGACGGAGCGTGGGGAGTCCGTCGGACTGCTGGAGCTGTGCCTGCCGACGCGGCCGACCGACGACGACGTCGGCGAGGTGGCCCGGCTGGCTCACCTGCTGGCCTTCGTCGTGATCGCGAACAGGCGACACACCGACTTCTTCGAGTGGGGACAGCGCAGCACGAGCTTCAGCCTGTCGGCGGAGATCCAGCAGCGGCTGTTGCCGTCGGCCCGGACGTGCGAGGCCGGGGCGTTCAGCCTGTCGGGATGGCTGGAGCCGGCGGCCGACATCGCCGGTGACACCTTCGACTACAGCCTCGGCCGTGACGAGCTGTTCCTGTCGATGACCGATGCGATGGGCCATGGTGTCAGTGCCGCGCTCACCGCGACGTTGTGCGTGGCGAGCCTGCGCAACCAGCGTCGGAGCGGGGGGTCGGTGGTCGAGCAGGCGATGGCGACGAACGCGGCGGTGGCCGAGCACGGTGCCCTCCTCGGCGTGGACGACTTCGTCACCGGCCTGGTGGGACGCCTGGACCTGCGCAGCGCGTCCCTCCAGCTGGTCAATGCCGGCCACGTCCCGCCGTACCTGTGTCGCGGTCGCGACGTCCGCACGCTCGACCTGGCGGCGGATGTCCCCTTCGGCTTGTTCGCCCGCACCGCCTACACCTCGCACACCCTTCGGCTGCAGCCGGGCGATCGCCTGGTCTTCCTCACCGACGGCATGGTGGAACGCAACGCCGCCCACATCGACATGCCCGCCGTGATCGCGCAGACGCGAGGGCTGCACGTGCGAGAGGCCGTGCGGGCACTGGCCGACCGGGTCCTGGAGGTCAGCGGACAGCAGCTGCGCGACGACGCCACCGCCGTGTGCCTGGACTGGCACGGCGGGCACGGCGCCGACCGCCACGTCGTCAACGGAGCCGACCGAGAACGGGCCAGCGCTGCGATGTCGTGACGAACGAGCGCCCGGCTCAGCCCTTCGTGAGGCGCACGTAGTCGATGTCGCCGGCGAAGTAGTCGCAGTCGACGTTGTCGCCGTTGCACGCCGTCTTGCCGCCGATGCTCCACGGCATCGCGTTGTCGAGGCTCCCGGTGTGGTGCGTGCTCCTGCCGGTCTGCTTGCCGTCGACGTACATCGTCACCGACGACGCGGTCCGCACGCAGCGGACGGTGTGCCAGGCGCCGTTGTCCATCCGGACCGATCCGGAGCCGGCCGTGGCGGTGCCTGCGGCGGTCTTGAACATGCAGGTGAGCGACCCCTTGGGCTGCTGCAGCTTCACCTGTCCCCCGGCGCTGGTCGCCTGGCCCTTCTGGAGGACGTTGCCGAAGGCGTGGCTGGTCCGGTACCTCATCACGATCGTGAAGCCGCCGCTGCCCGGGTCCAGCGACCCGTCGCCGGCGTCCGGCACCTCGACAAGGGGCTTGCTGCCCAGCGCGGCGTCCTTGGCCTCGAGCGGGAAGGTGGCATGCCCACTCCCCATGCGCACCAGCGAGCCGACCCGGCCGTTGTGGTGGTGACCGCTCGAGTCCACCGCCACGCTCGCGCCCTGGGCGTCGTTGAGCTCGAGGTCCAGCACGCCGGTCGAGGCCGCGGCGCCGGTCACCGCCGCGGGACCGGCGAGCATGAGTGCGACGCCGGCCGCGGCCGCCGAAGCTGAGAGTCTGTGCATGGCGACGTCCCCTGGTCGTGATGCACCGCGTCCGCTTCCCCGCCTGGCGGTGGCCGGGACCTCGAGGTCCGGCGGGCACACCCTAGGCCGATCGGCACGCCGGCACCACCAAGGTAAAGAGCGCCCGACGCTCGGGCACCGGCACCGACACCGACACCGGTGGCTCAGCCGCCGGCGGACCGCCGGGCGCGGAAGGCCGCGACGGAGTTGCGGTTCCCACAGGCGGTGCTGCAGTAGCGCCGTGACCGGTTGCGGGAGAGGTCGAGGACGAGCCCGTCGCAGCCCTCGTCGGCGCACACGCCGAGGCGGGACAGCTCGTCGCTGCGGATCACGTCGACCATGGCCATCGCCGTCTCCACGGTGATCCGGGTCGCCAGCGAGGCGTCGCCCGACACCGCGTGCAGGTGCCAGTCGAACGGGTCGTGGCGGACCAGCTGGGGCAGGGCGTGGGACGTCGACAGCATGGCGTTGACGCGCTCCGCAGCGGCGTCCCGGTCGCTGGTGAGCAGCTCCCGCAGCACCGGCCGCAGCGCGCGTACGGCGTCGAGCTCGGCCCGGTCCCACCGGCGGGTCCCCGTGTAGAAGTGCTCGGCGTACCACGCGTCGAGCTCGTCGAGGGTGGTCAGCGTGTCCGGCTCGACCGCGGTGTTCACCAGGGCGACCACCGACTGCAGCGCCAGCTCGGTGTCATGAGTGAAGATCATGTTGACACATTACCTCGTCCCCGCATAGCGTCATGACCCATGACGGCATTGGCTGATGACACCCAGTCTCCCCCCGGCGCCGCCGTGCCGTCCAGGCTGGCCGCCGGCCTCTCC
>JAICSZ010000485.1 GCA_025936615.1 Pedococcus sp.
CACGAGCACCTTCACACCGTGGTCGACGAGGCGGTCGAGGCACTCGAGGGCGAACGCCCTCGTCTGGGCGATCGGGCGCGGCCCGTAGGGGGCGCGGGCCGTGTCGCCGAAGTAGGCGATCGACTCGTGGGGCAGCTGGTCGAGCACGGCTCGCGCGACGGTCAGCCCGCCGTATCCCGAGTCGAAGATCCCGATGGGTGCGTCTGCCACACCGCAAGGCTAGGGGCGCGTCCGGCCACAGACCTCATCCATGCGGCGTTTGGTGTGTCACACGAACGTCGACATCTCACCCAAATGGAACGAGATTGACGGTCGGTGCCGGTGAATCTCGTTCCACTCGGGTGAGATGCCCGCAGGCGGTCAGCGGGTGAGGGCCTGGGTGAGGGTCTCCTGCAGCCAGGTGAGGAAGTCGTAGACCGCGAGCGCGTAGACCGTCGGGTCGTCCTCGTCCAGCCCGGACGCCTGCTCCTCCAGGACCGCCACGTCGTCGTCGTGCTTGAGCCCCAGCCGCTCGCCCAGCACCAGACGCACGTCGGTCAGCGCCACGACCAGGGCGAGGGCCTGGTCGTGGTCGAGGCTCACCTTCTGGTCCTCGAGCCCTGCGAGCGCGGCGATGGCCGTGGTCAGGTTGGCGGACTTGCGCGACCGCAGGCCCTCCTCGGTGAGGCGGCGGAACTCGGCGGCGACCTGCTCGTCCTGACGGTTCGCCGTGGGGAAGATCCGGTCCAGCGCCGGGTCGCGCTCCCCCGCGTCTGGCGCCGGGCCGACGTCCTCCCCCGCCTGGTCCGCCGCGGACAGCGAGACGCCCATGCCGACGCCACCCAGCCCGGCCACGATGCGGTCGAACTCGTCCCCGTCGCCGGGACCACGCGGCATACCCGCGTCGTCGCCCTCGGGCGAAACGAGCTCGAGCACCTGCTCCATCAGGCCCACCACGAGGCCTCGCTCAACGGCGTCGAGACGCGCCACGTAGCGGCCGTCACGCCGCTTGAACCCTCGCGCCACTCAGTCGTCCTTCTGGAAGGTGGCCCACAGGCCGTAGCCCTGCAGCGCCTCGGTGTCGGTCTCCATCCGTTCGCGGGTGCCGTTCGACACGACCGCCCGGCCCTTGGTGTGGACATCGAGCATCAGCCGCTCGGCCTTGGCCTTGGGATAGCCGAAGTAGCTCTGGAACACGAAGGTGACGTAGGACATGAGGTTCACGGGGTCGTTCCAGACCAGCGTGATCCAGGGGACGTCGACCTCGGTCTCCTCGAGGCTGGAGACGCTCTCCTGCTCTACCGGGGCGATGGACACGGCACCACCATAGGCTGCCGGCGTGACCCGCACTCACCTCAGCACGGCGCTGCTGACCGACCACTACGAGCTCACCATGCTGGAGGCCGCGCTGCGCAGCGGGGCTGCCTCGCGACGGTGCGTCTTCGAGGTCTTCGCGCGCCGCCTGCCGGAGGGGCGGCGCTACGGCGTGGTGGCCGGGACGGGGCGCCTCCTCGAGGCGATCGAGGCGTTCCGGTTCGGCGAGGCCGAGCTCACGTGGCTGCGCGAGGCCGGCGTGGTGGACGAGCCGACCTTGGCGTTCCTGGCGGACTACCACTTCGACGGGGACGTGTGGGGGTATGCCGAGGGCGAGTGCTACTTCCCCGGCTCACCCGTGCTGGTGGTCGAGGCCGACTTCGCGCACGCGGTCGTGCTGGAGACGTTGGCGCTGTCGATCCTCAACCACGACAGCGCTGTTGCGTCCGCCGCATCTCGGATGACGGCGGCCGCCGGCGACCGGCCGTGCATCGAGATGGGCTCGCGCCGGACCCACGAGGATGCGGCGGTCGCGGCCGGCCGGGCGGCCGACCTCGCCGGGGTCGCGGCCACCACGAACCAGGAGGCGGGGCGACGGTGGGGGGGGCCG
>JAICSZ010000307.1 GCA_025936615.1 Pedococcus sp.
AGCGCCGCCAGAAGAGGCAGGAACGCCATCGCTTCCACATACGAAGCCAGTTCGACCCTGGTCATCGAGGCGGAGGCGTAGGTGTGCAGCACGCTGCTCGCGGGCTTGCCGTGCTCGGCTGACGCGACGCCTTCGAGCGCGAACGCTGCCAGCATCACTCCTACGTGCGAGAGGCCCAGCGCGCCGACAACGCGCCAGCGCGTCGTATCAGGCGACGCCGCGTGGGTGTCGGCGAATGGAGCGGGAATGGTGGTCTCGGCCATGAAATCTCCTCGGTTTGGCGCCGGATACAGCCCGGCGGATCATGCCTCCAAGACTCCTGTCACTCACGGACTTCCACATCGGGCCACTTCCCGACAGACCCGGGAAGATCTCCCGAGCGGCACCTCCTCCCACAACCGAGCACGGGCACCAAAACGCAAGCGTGAGCAACAGTCTCATCTTGGGCAGCTCGGCCAGCACACGCA
This sequence comes from Pedococcus sp., assembly GCA_025936615.1. The sequence continues at coordinate 468 of JAICSZ010000307.1, forward strand.
GAACTCGTTGCCCTCCGGTCAGTCGGAGGACTTGTTGAGCCTTGCCCACAGCCTTTGGAGCGTGCGTCGTTCGGTTGCCGTGGTCACGCGGAGAAGGCCTCGTCGCAGGGCGGCGTTGTGGTGCGCCGCGCCGCCCGGAGTGCCTCGTCTCCCGCGCTGGTGAGCACGGTGTACCACTTGCGGCGGTCCGAGGGATCCACTTCTCGGCGGACCAGCCCGTCCCGTTCGAGGCGGGTGACCAGATGCGTGACGCCGGCTGGGCTGAGCATCACCTGTTCGCCGAGGGAGGACATGCGTAGGCGGTGTTCGGGGACGTTGTGGAGAGTGATCAGGATGTCGAACTCCGTGACGCTCAGGTCGTGCCCTTGGCGCAGGTCCCTGTCGAGCTCGGCGAGGACTCTGCGGTTCAGCAGCCCCGAAGATCTGAAGTTGGCCGGGCTCGAGCGATACGCCTCGGCGTGATCGGGGGCGCGGTGTCCGCGACGGTGATGACGTTCGACCACGAGTCCGCACGCGCTCTCGAGGCTGGGATCGAGCACGTCCGTGACGAGGTGGTTCCGGCCTTCGAGATCTACGGCCGGAGCGCGCGCTGAAGGTCGTGACCGGTCACGGACTGGCCGAACCGGGTGCCGAGCGGCTGAAGCCATGCGCATCTGGAGCGGGTGAGCTGCGCGAGTGGCCCATTCGGGGGGAGGTTCGGCGATGAGGCGCGCACGCACTGGTGAGCGGGCGGCATACCCCGTTCCGTACGTCCGTCGCCAAAGCTTCGAAGGTTCGAATCCTTCACCCGCCACCACGGGCCCCCGCCAGCAACGGCAGCTGGCGCAGTGCCCACGTCGTCCCGGCCGGTGCCCTGCCAGAGTGGTTCCATGCGGATCGCGGTGGCAGGGAGCAGCGGACTGGTCGGCGCCCAGGTGTGTCGGCTGGCTCGAGCGGGCGGCCATGACGTCGTGCCGTTGAGCCGCACGGACGGTGTCGACCTGCTCGATGCCGATGCCGTGGCGCGCAGCCTGACCGGCGTGGACGCCGTGGTGGACGTCTCTCGGCCGACCGGGATGGACCTGGCGTCAGCGCGCGAGTTCTTCACGACGGTCGCGACCAACCTCGCCGGCGCGGGTCGACGCGCCGGGGTGCGTCGATCGGTCGTGCTGTCGATTGTGGGCGTGGACCGTGGCCAGGACTACGACTGGTACGTCGCCACACTGGCCCACGAGCGGGCGACCCTGGACCAGGCTCCCGGGGCTCGGGTGCTGCGCACCACCCAGTTCCACGAGTTCCCCGGCCAGGTGCTGCGGCGGGCGCTGGCACCAGGCCAGCGGTCCGGAGGCGTGGAGGTCATGGACGTGCCGATCCAGCCGGTGGACTCGGCCGAGGTGGCCCGCGCGCTGCTCGCGCTGGCCACGGGTCGCGACACCGGCAACCGGCAGCTCGCAGGCCCGCGTCGCGAGCGCCTGGTCGACCTGGTCACCGAGCTGGTCGCCCACGGCGAGCTCGACCTGACCGTGGTTCCCGGCTCCGCGCCGGCAAGCATGGCGGGCGGCTCGATGCTGCCGGACGCCAACGTCACGACCGCCGGTGCCGACTGGCACACCTGGCTCGACGCTGGCGGTGGGCCGCCGGTCCAGGCACACCAGCGCTAGGCCTGCGCGCAGACCCAGCCGTCGGGCATCTGCCCCGAGCTGATGAGCTCGCGCAGCTCCCCGGTCGCCTCCTCGGTCAGGACGGCATCGCCCTGCGGGTAGATGATCGGCTCTTCCTTGGCGTTGTGGCTGGCGAGCTGGGACAGCAGCTCGCCGCACCGCTCGCGCGCCCCCGCTCCTCCCGCGTCCGCATCCGGGTCCGTGGCCAGGATCGCGTCAAGGCTCCGCCAGATCTCGCCGTGCTCGCGCAACATCACGAGCACGGGCGGCAGCATGCCGGCCGCGCGCAGCGGCGGGAAGAGGAACGCCTCCTCGAGGTAGATGTGCCGTCGCAGGGCATCGACCGCACGGGTCAGGTCCTCGGTGCGCGTCTCCCCGAGGGAGAGCCCCTCGAGGAACGCCTCGACGCCCGCGTCGATCTCGTGGTGCTCGCGCTCGAGCAGGACGGACAGCTGCTCGTCCACCTCAGGCAGCAGGGCGGCCGATGCGGACCCGCCAGACCTCGGGCCCCTGCTCGAGGTAGTCCCAGGTGAACTGGTCCTTGTACTCGGCGTCGAACTGGTAGTACAGCGGCTTGGGGTCGTGGTCGTTGACGAGCTCGAAGCCGGCACCCGGGATGAGCGAGTGGTAGGTGTCGAGGATGAGGGTGTGGCGACGTGCCGGGACCTCGCTGCGGACGTCGAGTCGGGGGTCGGTGGTCATGGTTTCTCCTTCATTGCTGTGCTTCGGTCGGCAGGGCGTCCGGCTCAGTGGGCAGCCTGGCGAGGAAGTGCATCGCGCCGTTGACCCGCTCGGACTCCCGGGGCCGAACGTCCTTGAGTGCCCACCACGCCCGGGCGGCGAGCCGGCTCGCGGCGTCCGGGTGGCCGGCCTCGCCGAGTGCTCGCAAGGCCTTCACCAGCACGTCGGTGGTCGCGGCGATGGCCTCGTCAATGGTCGGCTGGGCCACGCTGCACTGTCCTCCAGGTGATTAATCACGGAAAGCTCCGTGACAATCACGATACCCCACGATGCGAGGCAGGCATCAAGGCGTGATGACGACCACCAGCGTGCGGGGTCCATGGACGCCCTCGACGCGATCGAGCTCGATGTCGCTGGTGGCGCTCGGTCCGCTCACCCAGGTCAGGGGCCGCGGTTCCGCACCCGGTCGCAGCCGACGCACAGCCTCGGGGACGTCGTGCACCACCTGGTCCTCCCGCACGACGCACACGTGCGTGTCCGGGACCAGGGTGATCGCCCGTCGTCCCTGGTCGGGGCCATGGTCGAGCACGATGGTGCCCGTGGTCGCGATCCCGACCGCGGCTGCGGTCACGACGGCGTCCAGAGCGTCGAGGGCGTCCGCCGACAGCTGCTCGTCCTCGACCACCCGCACCCCGGTGGCATCGGAGAGCCAGGACCTGTCCAGCCCGGCGGGCACCACGACCGACCCGAGCCCCGACAGCGCCCGGGCGACTGCGGCCGGGACGCCGCCGGCGCCGACCCGAACCACCTCGGCCCGGTAGTCGGCGACGTTCTCGGCGAACAGGTCCAGCGTCTGGGCGGCTGAGCTGCCGCCCTGCTCGATCACGGGCACCGCCGCGCGGTGGCCGCCGTCAGTGGCGGCACCCACCCGCTCGACCGCCCTGACCCGAGCCAGAACCTCGTCGCGCGCCCTCACCGGGAGTCACCGTCCGAGTGTCCGGGCGCCTGCCC
>JAICSZ010000123.1 GCA_025936615.1 Pedococcus sp.
CGGCGCCCAGCAGGCCTTCACCTCCGTGCTGTCCAGCGTTGTGAGCAACGTCGTCTACATCACGCTCATCATCATCACCATGGCGAGCCTGTCATGGCTGCTCACCCTGGCCTCCCTCGCCCTGGTGCCGTTCTTCCTGATCCCGGCCCGGCTCATGGGTCGGCGCCTCGCCGGCCTGGCCCACGCGCAGATGGGACTCAACGCCGACATGGGCAGCCGGATGACCGAGCGGTTCAACGTCGCGGGGGCGCTGCTGGTCAAGGTGTTCGGCGACCCCCGTCGTGAGGACGCCGAGTACGCCGAGCGCGCGGCCGGGGTGCGTGACATGGGCGTGCGGATCGCCCTGAACCGCAGCGTCTTCTTCGTCGCGCTCACCCTCGTCGCCTCGCTCGCCACCGCCATGGTCTACGGCTTCGGCGGGCTCATGGCCGTCAGCGGCAGCCTGACCATCGGCACGCTGCTCGCGCTGACCGCGCTCCTGGCGCGGCTCTACGGTCCCCTGACCTCGCTGTCCAACGTGCGCGTCGACGTGATGACCGCGCTGGTGTCGTTCGAGCGGGTCTTCGAGGTGCTCGACCTGCAGCCGCTGATCACCGAGAAGCCCGGTGCGGTGTCACTGCCGCCCGGACCGGTCGGCGTCGAGCTGGACTCGGTGTCCTTCCGCTACCCCTCCGCCGACGAGGTCTCGCTGGCCTCGCTGGAGAGCACGGCCTCCGGCGACCGCAAGGGCGGTGGCGTCGTGCTGCGCGACATCTCGTTCACGGTCCGGCCCGGTGAGCTGGTGGCCCTCGTCGGTCCGAGCGGTGCGGGCAAGACGACGATGACCAACCTCGTCGCGCGGCTCTACGACCCCTCGGCGGGTGCCGTGCGCATCAACGGCACGGACCTGCGCGACGCGACGCTCGAGTCGATCCACCGGACCGTCGGCGTGGTCACCCAGGAGGCGCACCTGTTCCACGACACCATCCGCGCCAACCTCGCCTACGCCGACCCCTCGGCCTCCGAGGAGCGCATGGTCCAGGCACTGCGGGCGGCCCAGGTGTGGGGGCTGGTCAGCGGGCTGCCCGAGGGCTTGGACACCGTGGTCGGGGACCGCGGGCACCGCCTCTCCGGCGGCGAGAAGCAGCGCCTGGCCCTGGCCCGGCTCCTGCTCAAGGGCCCGGGCCTGCTGGTCCTCGACGAGGCGACCGCGCACCTCGACAGCGAGTCGGAGGCGGCCGTGCAGCGGGCCCTGGACACCGCGCTGGCCGGCCGCACCGCGCTCGTCATCGCCCACCGGCTGTCCACGGTGCGGGGGGCCGACCAGATCCTCGTGGTCGACGACGGCCGCATCGTCGAGCGGGGGACGCACCGCGAGCTGATGGCCTCGGGCGGGCTCTACTCCGAGCTCTACACCACGCAGTTCGCCGACCAGGAGTCCGGCGTCTCAGCCTGAGTCGCGCCGGTGCTACTCGTCCTCCTCGTCCCAGACGCGGACCTTCTTCGCCTTGGGTGCCCTCGGCTCCCCGCGCTCCCTGCGCGTGCCCGCCGAGCCTTCGCCGCCTCCCGCACCAGCCGCGTCGTGCGCGCCCTCCGTGCCCGCCACGGCCTCGTCGAGGTACTCGCGCCGCGCCCCGAAGTACACCAGCACAAAGGCCGCGACCATGCCGGCCCACCACTGGAACGCGTAGGCCTGGTGCGGACCGAGCCCGGTGTCCGGCTTCTCCAGCGGGGTCGGCCGTGGCGGGTTGCCCTGCTCGGCCTGGAGCACGACGTAGCCCTCCCTGAGCGGCTGGGCCACCTGGCGGCCCGCCTCGGCCACGTTGATGCTGGCCACCTGACCGGCCGGCAGGTGCCGGTCCAGCGTGGGCTCGCCGGGTCGCACCCACCCGGTCAGGGACACCTCGCCGGCCGGGGCAGCCGGCACGCGCGGCGCGGTCTCGGCGTTGTCGGCGTTGGGCACCCAGCCACGGTCGACGAGGACCGCGCTGCCGTCGCCCAGCACCAGCGGCACGAGCACCTCGTACCCGTAGGTGCCGTCGAGCGGGCGGTTGCGGACCAACAGGGTCTCGTCGGCGGCATACGTGCCCTGCGCCTTGACCCGGGTCCAGTCCTCGGCGAGGGGCACGGGCGACCTGCCGAGCACGTCGGTGAGCGGTCTGGGCGCGGCGCCGTAGTGCGAGTGGATGCGGTCGGCGTTCGCCGCCTTCGCCTCGTAGCGGTGCCACTGCCAGCGACCGAGGAAGAAGGCGGCCGTCGCGAACACCGCCGCTGCGGCCAGGGCACCCAGCCACCGCCGAGAAACCAGCACCCTGAGCACCGGATCACGGTATCCCGCCTAGGCTGGGGTCCATGACCGGGCTCCCGTTCCCCACGACGCGCGACGATTCACGTGCGCCCGAGGGTCTCGTGGGCCTGCCCGACCAGTTCGGTCGGGTGGCCCGTGACCTGCGCGTGTCGGTGACCGACCGCTGCAACCTGCGCTGCCGCTACTGCATGCCCGCCGAGGGCCTGCCGTGGCTGGCCAAGCCCGAGATGCTCAGCGACGACGAGCTCGTGCGCGTGGTCGGCGTGTTCGTGGGGCTCGGGGTGCGGCAGGTGCGGCTCACCGGTGGTGAGCCGCTGCTGCGCCGCTCGCTGGTCGACGTCGTCCGGCGCATCGCTGCCCTCGAGCCTCGACCGCGAATCGCGATGACCACCAACGGTGTTGGGCTGGACCGGCTCGCCCAGCCGCTCGCCGATGCCGGACTCGACCGGGTCAACATCAGCCTCGACACCGTCGACCCCAAGGAGTTCGCCGACCTGACCCGCCGCGATCGGCTGCACGATGTCGAGGCAGGCCTCAAGGCAGCGGCCACCGCGGGGCTCACCCCGGTGAAGGTCAACGCCGTGGCGATGCGCGGCATCAACGACCACTCGGTGGGCGAGCTGCTCCAGTGGTGCCTCGACCGTGGTTATGAGCTGCGGTTCATCGAGCAGATGCCGCTCGACGCCCAGCACGGCTGGGACGCCTCGACGATGGTGCCCGCTGCCGAGGTGCGCGAGCGGCTCGAGGAGCGGTTCACGCTGACCCCGCTGGGGCAGGCCGACCGCGGCAGCGCGCCCGCCGAGCGGTTCCTCGTGGACGGCGGCCCGCAGACGGTCGGCATCATCGCGAGCGTCACCGCACCCTTCTGCGCGGCGTGCGACCGCACCCGGCTCACCGCGGACGGTCAGGTCCGCAACTGCCTGTTCTCCCGGCGGGAGACGGACCTGCGCGGGCCGCTGCGCGACGGCGCCTCCGACGACGAGCTGGCTCGGCTCATCCAGGGCGAGATGTGGCGCAAGGCGCGTGGGCACGGCATCGGGACGCCGGACTTCGTGCAGCCGGACCGCCCGATGTCCTCCATCGGCGGATAGGCCCCATGCCGCGTGGTCGCCCAGGCGGCACGCCTCGCCTCACCCGGCGGTCGGCGGGACCTGAGACGCCGGCACGGTGTCCTTGAGGAACCCGCGCAGCGACAGGAACTCACCCAGGCTGGTGCGGTGCTCCTCGCAGGCGAGCCACACCTTGCGGCGCTCGGGGGTGTGCAGCTTGGGGTTGTTCCACAGGTGGGCCCAGGCGGCGGGGCGGCGGCAGCCCTTGGCGCTGCAGACGAGGTCGGTGGTCACCGCTCGAGCTGCTCGGGGTCGTCGTCACCGGGCCACACGGGTGGCAGGACCTCCTCCTCGAAGCCCGCCGACGCGGCGTTGGCGAACACCACCGCGATGTAGGGAAGCACGAGGGCCAGCACGGCCATCGACCCCCACACCCACCACGGCGCGCCCACCATGCCGGCGATGACCGCGCCGACGAAGCAGGCGGTGCGGATGCCCATGGTCAGCAGGTAGCGGTGAATCCGGTGCGCCTGGTCCTGCGCCAGCGACTCCCGCGCGGTCGTCACCGACTGCACCGGCTCGCGGTGGTGGCTGCGGTGGAGGTGCGGCACCCCTCCACCATAAGTCGGTTCCGGGTGCGGGGTACCGATGGGTAGTCGGTAGGGTCGCGCCAGTGTGCTGACCCCGGCACCGACCCATGACAGCAACCCCGGGAGGACATCGATGACAGGCCGCAACGTGCTGGTCACCGGCGGCAACCGCGGCATCGGCCTGGCCATCGCGCGCGGCCTGGCGCAGGCCGGGCACCAGGTCGTCATCACGCACCGGTCCGGGGAGCCCCCAGAGGGCCTGCAGGGGGTCACCTGCGAGGTCACCGACACCGCGTCGGTCGATGCCGCCTTCACGGCCGCGGAGGAGCTCCTCGGTGGGCCGGTCGAGGTCCTCGTGGCCAACGCGGGCGTCACCAGGGACCAGCTGCTCATGCGGATGAGCGACGAGGAGTACGACGCCGTCGTCGACACGAACCTCGGTGGGGCGTTCCGCTGCGCCCGGCGTGCGGTCAAGGGGATGATCCGGCTCAAGCGCGGTCGGATCATCTTCATCTCCAGCGTCGTCGGGCTCTACGGCTCACCGGGCCAGGCCAACTACGCGGCGAGCAAGTCGGCCCTGGTCGGGCTCGCCCGGTCGGTCTCACGCGAGCTGGGCAGCCGCAACATCACCGCCAACGTCGTCGCGCCCGGGTTCATCGAGACCGACATGACAGCGGCACTCCCCGAGGACCGCCAGAAGGCCTACCTCGCGAGCATCCCGGCCGGCCGGTTCGGGCAGGCCGAGGAGGTCGCCGCCGCGGTGCGCTTCCTCGCCTCGGACGACGCGGCATACATCACCGGTGCGGTCATCCCCGTCGACGGCGGCCTCGGCATGGGCCACTGAACCACCCACCAGGGGCACACAACCACCCACGGACGAAAGGGACCCACATGCTGCTCGAGGGCAAGAAGCTGCTGATCACCGGGGTGCTGATGGACTCCTCGATCGCCTTCCACGTCGCGAAGATCGCGCAGGAGCAGGGCGCCGAGGTCGTGCTGACCTCGTTCGGCCGGACCTTCCGGATCACCCAGACCATCGCCAAGCGGCTGCCGAGCACCCCGCCGGTCGTGGAGCTCGACGTCACCGACCAGTCGCACCTCGACTCCCTCGCCGAGCGGCTCGGCGAGCACGTCGACCGGCTCGACGGCGTGCTGCACTCGATCGGGTTCGCCCCGCAGGGCGCGTTCAACTTCATGGAGGGCACGTTCGAGGACGTCTCCACGGCGATGCACGCCTCGGCCTACTCGTTGAAGTCGCTCGCAGCGGCCGCGCTGCCGCTCATGACCGAGGGCGGCAGTGTCGTCGGGCTCACCTTCGACGCGAAGTTCGCCTGGCCGGTCTACGACTGGATGGGCGTCGCGAAGGCGGCGTTCGAGTCCACGAACCGCTACCTCGCCCGCGACCTGGGGCCCAAGGGGATCCGCTGCAACCTGGTCTCCGCCGGCCCGATCCGCACCACCGCGGCGAAGTCGATCCCGGGCTTCCAGGCGTTCGAGGACACCTGGAACACGCGCGCCCCCCTCGGCTGGGACGTCAACGACGCCGTGCCGGCGGCCAAGGCGTGTGCTGCGCTGCTGTCCGACTGGTTCCCCGCGACCACGGGCGAGATCGTGCACGTCGACGGCGGTGTGCACGCCATGGGCCAGTAGTGCCCGGCACGTCCGGTCGCTCCGGCTCGTCCGTCCCGTCGGTCGAGATCACGGAGGTCCGGGTCCTCGAGGGGCCCAACCTCTACTTCGCCAAACCTGCCATCAAGGTCACGCTCGAGCTGCCCGGCTACCTCGCGGCTGACGAGGCGGTGCTGGCGGCGCTGGGCTCCCGGATCGGGCTGCGCTCGTCCCGCGTGGGCGCCCCCGGCACGGAGCAGCGCCAGCGGTTCACGATGCGGGTCGTCGAGCGCGGGGTGCGCCGCCTGGCCGCGGCCTCCGGCACCACCCGGCTCGGCGTGCGGACCCGGCCGGGGAGCACGCCACAGACGGTCGTCGTCGCGTTCGTCTGGCGCCGGCGCGGTCGCGCGCGTGCGCTCGGCCACGAGGTCGGGCCGGTCCTGCAGGCGTGGCTCGAGGGCGGCGACGTGGTCGAGGAGCAGGCGCTGCTCATCGGCCGCACCGAGCCGGGCGAGCGACCGAACGTGCTCAACCCCACCATCCCGGTCGCCTCCGTCACCGGCACCAACGGCAAGACGACCACCACCCGCCTCCTCGGCCACATCGGCATGACCGCCGGCCGGTGCACCGCGTGGTCGTCCACCGACGGCGTCGTGGTGCAGGGCGAGGTGGTCGAGCCCGGCGACTACTCCGGCCCGGCAGGGGCACGTGCGGTCCTCGGCGCCCCCGGCGTCCAGCTGGGCATCCTCGAGACGGCGCGCGGCGGCATGCTGTTGCGGGGCATGGGTGTCTCTGCCAACGACGTCAGCGTCGTCACCAACGTCTCGGCCGACCACCTCGGCCAGCAGGGCATCGACACCGTCGACCAGCTCGCCGAGGTCAAGGCGATAGTCACCAAGGCAACGCGACCCGGTGGGTGGGTGGTGCTCAACGGCGAGGACCCCCGGGTGTGGGCGATGCGAGCAGGCGCCAAGGCCAGGCCGTGGGCGTTCGCGATCCGTTCCGACGCCCCGGCCCTGCGTGAGGCGATCGACCAGGGTGGCCGGGCCATCACCGTCCTCGACGGGGACATCACCGTCCTCCAAGCGGGCAGGGACCCCGACCGGCTGGTGAGCATCCTCGACGTCCCCGCGACGCTCTCGGGCCTGTCGAAGCACAACATCGCCAACGCGCTCGCCGCCACGGCCGCGGCCCTCGGTCTGGGCCTGCCCCGCGCGGCGGTGGTGCAGGGCCTGCGGACCTTCGCCCCCGACGACCGGCTCAACCCGGGGCGGATGAAC
>JAICSZ010000001.1 GCA_025936615.1 Pedococcus sp.
GCGAGATCGCTCCCGCGCCAGCCACCGCCAGGCCGGCGCCCCCCAGGGCTCCCAGGCCAAGCTCGAAGTAGTGGACACCCTCGTTGATGACGTGCGGCGTGAGCTGCACGGGCGTGACCGGTGCCGGGTCGGGCCCCTCTGTGCCGGGGTCCTGACGTGCGCTCGCCGGGGCTGCCAGCAGGAGTGCTGCCAGCCCGGTCGCGCCGAGAGTCGCTGCGGCCCTGCGAAGGCTGTGTGAGTGTGCCATCTCGTGTCCTTGTCGATCGTTCGTTCTTCATCGGGTGGCCGGGTGGCCACCCCTCGCCGATCGCGCCGCGCAGGGCCGCGCCACATCGGGGGAACCCCCTGAGAAGGCGCCCTGAAACCCCTGAGATGCGGGTCAGTCACTTCGGGCGCACGAGGTCCATCGCTGCCGCCACCTCGGTGCCATCCGGTTGCCGGCCGAACATCCCGGTGCCGACCTCGCAGGACCGGATGCCGCCGGTCTCGTAGAGCGCGACGGCCACGGGCCACCACGCTCGGGTGGACCTCGAGAGCGTCGGCCGACCCGTGCGCGCCGTCGTCGTCATGGACTGTTGTGGACCCACCTGCCTGCTGCGCGACCCGGACGTGCTGGCCTGGCCCGAGGTGCGCCAGCTCTTCCCCGTCACCGGGCAGGGCTGCTCGGTGCTGGCTGACCCGTTGCGGTGGAGCCCGGTCGGCCCGAACTGACCCATGGGGCCGGTGTCAGTGGGTTGGGCCCTGCCGGTCCTTGCGCGGCAGGAGGTGGAACACGGTCACGACGACCGCTCCCACGACGAGGCCGACGACTGCGGAGCCGAGGGTGTTGGCCAGCCAGCCGAGGAGTCCGCCGACGGCCGCGACGTGGTGGAGCGCGTCCTCGACGTGGTGGACGAGGGCGTACGGCGCATGCCAGCCCAGCTCGTCCGCGCCGACCAGCAGGATGTGACCACCCACCCAGAGCATGGCGACCACCCCCACGGTGGACAGCACGGCGAGCAGCCTGGGCATGGCGCGGACGAGGGCCTGCCCGAGGCCTTGAGCGGTGCCGGACGGACGACCGGCGAGGTGCAGGCCGATGTCGTCCATCTTCACGATGAGCCCCACCACTCCGTAGACCAGCACGGTGATGAGGAGGGCGACGACCGCCAGGATGATCGCTCGTGACACGAACGGCTCGTGCGCAACCTCGTTGAGCGCAATGACCATGATCTCGCTGGACAGGATGAAGTCGGTGCGGATCGCGCTGGTGACCACCGACTTCTCCTGCTCGGCTCCTCGGGACACCGCCGGCTCGTCCTCGTCCGCCTCGTGGTGGCCGCTCACCTTCTCCCAGACCTTCTCGGCACCCTCGAAGGCGAGGTAGGTGCCGCCGACCATGAGGATCGGCGTCAGCAGCCAGGGGAGGAATTGGCTGAGCAGAAGAGCCACCGGCAGGATGATGAGCACCTTGTTGCGCAGCGAGCCAGTGGCAATGCGCTTGATGATCGGGAGCTCCCGGTCCGGCTTGACGCCCTGCACGTAGCGCGGCGTGACCGCCGTGTCGTCGACCACGACGCCGGCCGCCTTCGCGCTGGCCCGTCCGGCTGCGGCACCGACGTCATCGACGGAGGCTGCCGCCAGCTTCGCGAGCGCGGCGACGTCGTCGAGGAGCGCGACCAGCCCGCCCGCCATCAGAGCCCGTCCCGGGTCGGTACGGCGCAGGTCAGGGCAGGCTTCGGCACAGGTGGAAGGGTATCGGCGGCTCGGTCACACCCGACGTTCCGACAGTGAGCAAAGGTGCGCTGTGTGCGACTCCACGGGGTGGACACGTCGTCCGGTGGCTTCAGGTGGTGGTGCGCAGGTACCTGCCGAAGTGGGGCACCGTGAAGGCGATCCGACCGCGCTCACCGGAGTAGATCAGGCCCTTCTTGAGCAGCGCATCCCTTGCGGGAGAAAGGGACTGGGGCTTGCGGTCGAGGACGGACGCGACGGCGGCGGTGGGCACGGACTCTGTCTCGTCCACGTCCTCGCCCTCCTCCACCTGCCGGTGGGCGGCGTCGGCCATGGCCCGCAGGTACTCGCGCTCGGCCGGTGTGGCCCGTTCGTAGCGCGAGCCGAAGAAGCCCACCGCGAGCTCACCCTCCGCCTCCGGTGCGGCGACCTTCACGTCCTCGGCGGTGATGGGCGAGCGTAGGGCGACGTCCCAGGCGACCTTGCCGTACGCCTGGACGAAGTACGGGTAGCCGGCGGTCGCGGCATACAACGCCTCCAAGGCCGCCGGCTCGAACGCGGCGCCCTCCTCCAGAGCCGGCGCGACCAGGGCCAGGTCCGCAGCCTCACGGTCGAGCCGGTCGATGCGCTGGTAGCGGAACAGCCTCTCCGAGTATGACTTCGACGCGGACAACACCGCAGGAAGGTGCGGCAGCCCAGCGCCCACCACGATGACCGGCAGGCCGGACTGGGAGATCTCGTGGCAGGCGGCACAGATCGCGGACACGTCCTCGGCGCCGAGGTCCTGCAGCTCGTCGATGAATACCGCAACGCCACGCCCCAGGTCCGCCGCCAGGCCACCCACGTCGGTCAGCAGCTCCACGAGGTCGATCTCGATGTCACCGGAGTCGGCGCGGCCGGTCACCGCTGGGGCGTCGATGCCGGGGTTCCACTTCTCGCGCAGCTTGGCTCCCGGCGCAGCGTCGCGTTGGGCGAACGCCTTGACGACGCCCAGCACGTGGTCAACCTCATGGCCGGCGGGGTGGCCCAGCTCGCGCACCGCCACGTGCAGGGCGGCCGACAGTGGACGCCGCAGCCGCTGGTCGGGCCGCGCCTCGAGCTTGCCGGTCCCCCAGTGTGCTCGCACCGCTGCTGAGCGAAGGGCGTTGAGCAGCACCGTCTTGCCCACCCCGCGCAGCCCGGTGAGGACGACGGAGCGCTCGGGGCGGCCGTGTGCGATCCGCTCGAGCACGACGTCGAAGGCCTGGAGCTGCTCGTCCCGTCCGGCGAGCTCAGGTGGGCGCTGGCCGGCGCCGGGGGCGTACGGGTTGCGTATCGGGTCCACGATCGCAGCGTATGGCGCTTTCTAGTGGATCCCTGAGATTTCACGATACGACGCGATCGTGTCGCCCTTCAGCCGGGTCGTGGGGGCTGGCTCAGCGGCGGGTGCGGCGACGGACGAGGTGACCGACCACGGCGGGCACCCAGCCGGTCTCGCCCCGCATCCAGCGGCCGGCGACCAGGTTGTGCGGCACCACGACGAAGGTTCCCTTGAACCCCTCGGTGAGGGCCAGGTCCGTGCCGAAGACGTCGGTCACGAGCTGCCAGTCGAGGTCGGTGTGCCGGTCGAGGTGGGCCCCGATCGCCATGGCGAAGCGCTCCACGATCGCCGCGTGGTCCGGGCGCGAGCCAAGCGGGGCCGACTCCCAGGCGCGGTAGGCCGAGTCCAGTGCGGCGCCGATCGCCTCGACGTCGTCGAGGTCCACGCCGTCCGCCTGCAGGACGGCGACGGCGGCGTCGATCCGGGCGCGGTCCTGTGGCGGGACGGCGTCGACGACGGGTTGCAGGGCAGCGCCGTCACTGACCAACGCGTCGCCGGCGCCCGGCACCTGGCGCCGCTCGGGCTGGCGTGGCTCGGGGGCAGGTTGCGTCCTGTCCCGTCCCCGCCCGAACCACGCCACGGCGTCGGCCTACTTGACCCTGGGTGGGCTGACGGGTCCCACGAGCGGCTTTCCCGCGCCGTGCCAGGCCCGCATGCCGCCGTCGACGTTCGCGACGTCGAAGCCCTGTTGCGCCAGCCACGCCGCGGCACGGTTCGAGCGCCCTCCGCTTCGGCAGACGACCGCGAGCGTGTCCGTGTCGTCCGGGAGGTCACCGAGCCGGGACGGCAGGTCGCTCAGCGGGATGTGGACCGCCCCGGGCGCGTGCCCGGCGTCCCACTCGTCCTGCTCGCGCACGTCGAGCATGACGGCGTCGTCGGGAACCTCACTGACCGAGACCTGCGGAACGTCCATTGCTCCATCCTGTCACCGGCTCGGGCCGCTCGCCCGCCGCCGGCTGCCGCCACGGCGCCGAGTGTGGCCTCCCTTGGCGGGGGCCCCTACTTGAGCAGCCGCGACATGCGGCGGTCGGCCAGCGGCTTGCCGCCGGTCTGGCAGGTCGCGCAGTACTGCAGGGCCGAGTCGGCGAAGGACACCTCACGCACCACGTCGCCACACACCGGGCACTCCTCTCCCGCGCGCCCGTGGACCCGCATGCCCCCGCGCTTCGCATCCTTCAGCTCGGCCGCGGGCTTGCCCGACGCGGCGCCCACGGCCGCGGACAGCGTGTCGCGCAACGCGGCATACAAGCGGTCCACCGCCTCGTCGTCGAGGCTGGAGGCCAGCGCGAACGGCGACATCTTCGCGACGTGGAGCACCTCGTCGGAGTAGGCGTTTCCCACGCCTGCGATGACCGACTGGTCCCTCAGGAGCCCCTTCACCTGCGCGCGCTTGCCCCGCAGCAGGTCGGCGAAGGCCTCACGGGTGAAGTCCGACGACAGGGGGTCGGGCCCGAGCGTGGCGATGCCGGGCACCTCCTGCGGGTCATGGACGAGGTAGGCCGCGAGCCGCTTCTTCGTGCCGGCCTCGGTGAGGTCGAACCCCGAGCCGTCGGAGAACCGGGTGCGCAGCGCGATCGGGGACTTGCCCGGCCGCAGCACGGTGTTGGGCATCGCGTCCGACCACCGCAGCCAGCCCGCTCGCGCCAGGTGGAACACCAGGTGCACGCCGTCGCAGTCGAGGTCGACGAACTTGCCGTGCCGGGTGACGGAGTCGACGGGGACACCGCTGAGTGCCTGCGGCGGCGGGTCGAACGTCTTCAGGACCGAGAAGGAGCCCAGCTCCACCGCGGTGACGGCCGCGCCGACGACACGCGCGGCGAGGAAGTCGACGAGCGCCTGGACCTCGGGCAACTCTGGCATCCACTCATTCTGGCTCACCACACGGGCGCGGCGCGCGTGGTGGGAGCATGGCCCGATGCACCGGGAGCCAGCCGTCTCGGGTGAGACCGCGCCGCAGGAGCAGCTCCACATGGGCGAGCACCGTGGTCGTCTGGTGCTCGCCACCACGGTCCTGGGCAGCAGCATCGCGCTGCTCGACGGCACGGTCGTCAACGTTGCGCTGCCCACCATCGGCCGCGAGCTGTCGGCCGGCCTGGCAGGACTGCAGTGGGTCGTCAATGCCTACGCCCTGACGCTGGCCGCGCTGATCCTGCTCGGCGGCTCCCTCGGCGACCGGTTCGGGCGCCGGCGCCTCTACGCACTGGGGGTCGCCGGGTTCGGGGTCTCGTCGGTCCTGTGTGCCGTGTCGCCCACCATCGGCGTGCTCGTCGCCGCCCGCGCCGTCCAAGGGGTCTGCGCGGCGATGCTCGTGCCGGGCAGCCTGGCGATCCTGCAGGCATCCTTCCGGCGGGAGGACCGGATGGCGGCCATCGGTGCCTGGACCGGGCTGCTCGGAGTGGCCACGGCGTCGGGGCCGGTGGTGGGCGGCTGGCTGGTCGACCGCGACTGGCGGTGGGCCTTCTGGATCAACGTCCCGCTTGCGGTCGCGGTCGTCGTGCTGGCGCTGCGGGTGGTGCCCGAGTCCCGCAACCCGCGGGCGGCCCGCGGCCTGGACGTCCCCGGCGTGCTGCTCGCGGTGGTCGGCCTCGCCGGCACCACCTATGCGCTCACGGTCGCACCCGGCCATCCCGGTCTCGTCCCGTGGGCCGTCGGTGCGACAGGCGTGGTCTGCCTCGCCGGGTTCGTGGCGCGCGAACGCAGCACCGAGCACCCCATGGTCCCGCCCTCGCTGTTCGCCGACCGGGTGTTCACCGTGGTCAACGCCGTCACGCTCCTGGTCTACGCGGGTCTGGGCGTAGCGCTGCTGTTCCTCGTCCTGTTCCTGCAGAATGTCTCCGGCTGGTCTCCCCTTGCCGCGGGAGCCGCAACCCTCCCACTGAGCATCCTGATGCTGTTGCTGGCCGGCCGGTTCGGGGCGCTGGCCACACGGCACGGACCTCGCCGGTACATGGTCGCCGGGACCCTCGTCGCGGGGGCCGGCTTCACGCTGCTCGCGTTCTCGCCGCGGCACCCGGACTTCGTCGCGCACATCCTGCCCGGCATCGGCCTCGTGGGGCTCGGCCTGTCGATGACGGTGGCCCCCCTGACCGGCACGGTGCTCGCCGCGGCACCAGACGAGCTCGCCGGGACTGCGAGCGGCGTCAACAACGCCGTGGCGCGGACGGCGGGGCTGTTGGCCGTCGCCGCGATCCCACCGCTGGTCGGGCTGGGAGGTGCCGACTACTCCTCGGCCGAGGCTCTCGCACCTGCCTATCGGGCCGCCATGCTCGTGTGTGCGGTCCTCGTCGCCCTGGGCGCACCGCTCACCGCGGTGGGACTGCCGCGGGGCCGGGCCGAGTGCGCGGCCACCCCCCACCTGGACGTCAGCGCGCGGTAGGCGCGGTGTCGCCGAGGGCGACCCGCAGCAGCCGCAACAGCCCGTACCCGTCGGGGGCACGACACACGGGCACGTCCCGCTGGTGCCGGTCCCGTGCCGGGACGAACTCCTCCAACGAGACAGGTATGCCGTGTGAGAGCACCTGCTCGGAAGGAGTGAGCTCGCGGATCGCGATGGCTTCGACCCGTTCGGGCCGCTGCTCGGAGAAGTCGCCATAGATCCTGGGGTCGTGCTGCCCGTCGTCGCCTACGAGCACCCAGCGGATGTTGGGGAACTCGTTGGCGAGCCGGTGCAGGCAGGCGCGCTTGTGGTCCTGGCCGGAGCGGAACCACCCCGTGTTGGTCGGCCCCCAGTCGGTGAGCAGCAACGGGCCGGGTGGGTAACCGTGACGACGCACGAACCGGGTCAGGGTGGGCGCCGTGTTCCAGGCGCCGGTGGACACGTAGACCATCGGGGCGCCGGGGTGGTCTGCCAGCAGCTCGCGGTACATCGTTGCCATGCCTGGCACGACGTGACGGGCGTTCTCGCTCTTCACGAAGGTGTTCCAAGCGGCGATCATCGGGCGGGGCAGCGACGTCGAGATGATGGTGTCGTCGATGTCGCTGATCAGCCCGAACGTCTGGTCCGGCCCGACCACGACGACGGCTGCGAAGGTGTCCTCCGCATCCGGCGAGCTGAGCCGTGCCTCGTGCCAACCTGGGGCGAGCCCGTGGTCCCGGAGCTTGACGTCGATGTAGCCACTTCGGTCGCTGCGGGTGTGGATCTCGCTGTCCCCCAAGGTGATCGTCACCGGTACATTCATCGCAGGAGCCGTGATGAACGCTCGCCAGCCGCGCCGCTCGTCCTCCGCCGAGCGCAGCTGGGCAGTGCTGGCCGCGGCGTCCTCGCGGGGCTGGTCCGGCCCCTCGCCCCCCGGTCGGCGCGCCAACAGTACGCGTCCCAGGACCCGGGCGAACTCCGTGGTGCCGTAGCCGGTGTGGCCCACGATGCGGCTTCGCCAGCCACGGTGCCGCAACAGCGTGTCGACGCGCCGGTGCCAGGCGTCCTCGACGATGGCGGCGGCGTGGGGTCGGGCCATGGCCCGACCCTACGGCCTTGCCGCCCGTCACCTCACTTCGACGCAGTCGGGTTCCCGCGGCGCGTCGGGACGGCGAGCAGGAGCGACGGTCATCGTTCGCTTCCCTCTCGTCCCGGCTGTCTCAAGTGCTTGTTGAAGGTCACGCAGAGCCGGGCATGACCAGAAATCAGCAGGTGTTGAATTATGGCCGAGGGCAGCTAGATTGGTCGGCATGGCAGGACAGGCCACCCGACCCGGCCCCCGCGGCAGTGACATCGACACCCGCGCCGACGGCTGTCCGACGGCGCGGCGCTACCTCACTCGGGACCAGTCGTGAGCGTGCCATCCGGAGCTGGCAGGGCGCTGTTCCGCAAGGGCAGCGCGACGGCGCCAGCGGGCTACTTCGAGTGGGAGGCGGCCGGGCTGGCATGGCTCGGAGCTGCCCCGGGCGGCGCGCCGGTCCCAGAGGTGTTCGGCCACGGACGGGACTACCTCGACCTCGAACGGCTCACCTTCGTCAACCCGACACCAGAGGCGGCGGAGGCGTTCGGCGCGGCACTGGCACGGACCCACGATGCCGGCGCACCGGCATACGGGGCAGCCCCGGAGGGCTGGCAGGGTGACGGGTTCCTGGGACCGGCCACCGAGCTGCTGCCCCTGCAGCTGCGCCCGGCGGGGTTCTGGGGCGAGTTCTACGCCGAGCAGCGACTGCTCCCGATGCTCGCGATGGGGGTCGACAAGGGTGTCTACCGGCACTCCGAGACCGCGATCCTGGAGACGGTGGCGCGACGGGTCGCCGAGGGCCGGTTCGACGACGGCGCGACGCCTGCGCGGATCCACGGCGACCTGTGGGCCGGCAACCTCCTGTGGACACCCCGCGGTGGCGTGCTCATCGACCCGGCGGCGCACGGCGGTCACCGCGAGACGGACCTGGCCATGCTGGCGCTCTTCGGCTGCCCGCACCTGGACTTCGTCATCAGCGGATACCTGGGGCAGCACCGGCTCGACGCGGAGTGGCGGCAACGGGTCGGGCTGCACCAGCTGCACCCACTCATGGTGCATGCCGTCCTCTTCGGCGGGGACTACGGCCACCGCGCGGTCACGCTGGCCAAGCACTACCGCTGACGGTGTGTGCGGCTCAACCCGTGACGATGCCCCGCACGAAGGCGGCCTGGCCGACGTGCTGCTGGTCGTCGTTGACCACGCTGACGAGCCGCACCCCCAAGGTGACCGGCGGGTCCCACCGGCGGTCGACCACCCGGCCGAGGTCGTCCGCGGACAGGTCCGTGACGTATCCGAGCGTCTGCTCGTGGACCGCGTCGAGGTAGCCCATGAGCTGCTCGGAGGTGAGCCCCGCGACCTCGGCGACCTGCCCACTGGTGTGGCCGTACCCGGTGTCCGCCGGTGGGAACGGCAGGCCGAGCCGGTCGTGCCAGCCCTGTCCTGTCCAGACCTGCTCCAGGCCGGCCACGTCGGCGATGTGGTCGTCCTGGATCCGGGTGAGGTGCCACACGAGCCAGGCGATCGAGTTGGAGTTGGTGCTCGGCCGCTGCGCGAGCTGTTCGGGAGTCAGGCCGTCTACGGCGCCCGCCGCCCCCTCGCGGACCCGGGTGAAGGCGTCGACCAGCAGCTCGCCGAGAGTCATGGTCCAAGGCTAGGTGCGCTCGGGCCCGCTCGCGAGGTCGGGCAGCAGCAGGGCCGAGTCACCGAACTCGTGCCACAGGTACCCGTTGCGGCTCGCCTCGTCGTAGGCCAGCTGGGCCAGCGCGGCGCCGGCCACCGCCTCCACCAGCAGCAGGTGCGAGGCGTCGGGGTCGTGCCACCCGGTGACGAGACCGGTCACGGCCCGTGGCGGGTCGTCGCGGCTGACCACCCGCTCGGTCCACCCGCTCGCCGCGCGCACCGTGGCTGTCGCCTCTTCGGGGTCGACTGCCGACTCCAGCGCCCGGGTGACCGTCGTCCCGACGGCCACCACCCTGCGGCCGGCTGCCCGAGCTGCGTTGACGGCCCCCGCCGTAGTGGCGCACACCTCGAACCACTCCGGCTGCGGCGCCTCACCAGCCTCCTGCGAGGACACCCCCGTGTGGAGGGTGACGGCCGCGACCGTCACCCCACGGGCCACGAGCCGGGCGACGACCTGCGGCGTGAACGGGCGTCCCGCACTCGGCATCTCGGCACTTCCGGGGCGGTGCGAGAACACCGTCTGGTAGGCGGTCAGCGGGTAGGGACGGTCGAGGTAGCCGTAGGCGATCGGGCGACCGTAGCGCAGCAGGTGCTGGCTCAGCCGCCTCGCGCCTACGTGCCGAGCGCGCCACAGCCGGGTGCCCTCGCCCGTCGGTGAGGAGCCTGGGCGCGGGTACGCCTCGAGCAGGTCGAGGGCGGCACCAGCCTGCAGGGCCACGCGGTCGCCTGCCTCGGCGTCGAGCACCGGCTGCGCCGCGTCCGGCGCGGAACGCAGCTCCACCACGACCGTCCCGTCGTCGAGCCTGCTGGCCAGGTGGACGACCACGGGTCCGCGGCCCACGAGCTCGGCGTCGAGCTCCGCCGCCAAGGTCGCGGAGTTGTTGACCACGACGACGTCGCCCGGCTCCAGGTGGGCCGGGAGGTCCCGGAAGCGGGCATGGCTCACGGCCCCGCGGCCAGCTGCGACGAGCAGGCGGACCTCGTCGCGCGCCAAGCCGCGCTCCTCTGGCGGACCCGGTGCCGTGCGCTCGTCCGGGCGCGAGAAGCGCGTGGAGGGAGCCGTGCCCAGCAGGCTCACGCGGACACCCCCTGAGGGGCGGCGGCGAAGGCCGCGGCACGGTACCGGCCGCTCGGGGGACGCTGTGCCAGCATCGTGAGCAGGCGCGGCACCACCGTCCCCGGGAGCGGCCGGTCGCCGATGTCCTCACCAGGGAAGGCAGCCTGCTGCATGGCGGTCCGCATGTCGCCCGGGTCGACCGCGTAGGCGGCCAGCCACGGGTTCTCGACCCCGAGCGTCACGGTGAGGTGGTCGAGGGCAGCCTTGGACGCGGCATACCCGCCCCACGTCTCGTAGTGCTCCACCGCGGCGTCGGACGACACGTTGAGGAGGACGCCACCGGCCGCGCGCAGCGCGGGAAGCAACGCCTGGGTGAGCGCGAGCGGTGCAGCGACGTTGGTGAGCCAGATGCCGTCCAGCTCCTCGGCACCCAGCTCGGCGACCGGCTTCAACGGGGTGGGACCGAGGGTGCTGGCGTTGTTGACCAGCAGGTCCAGGCGGCCGCCGAGGTCGTCCACCTCGCGGGCCAGCCGCTCACGGTGGCGCGGGTCGCGCACGTCCCCGACCACCGGGCGGACGCCTGCGCCCATCTGTTGCGCGGCCTCGTGCAGCCGCGCCGTGTCGCGCCCGTCGACGACCACCTGCCAGCCGAGCCGGGCGAGGGCGGTTGCGAGCGCCCTGCCGAGGCCGGCGGAGCCGCCGGTCACGAGTGCTGTGGACATGGTGAACTCCCTGGGTCGTTGGTGCGTGCGCTTGTCATCGCTGTGCTATGGGGACATCCTTCAAGTTGAAGTTAAGTTCAAGTCAAGGAGCTCTTTGATGGAGACCACCGACCTGTTGGGTGTCGCGGAGGTGTCTCGCCGCAGCGGCTTCGCGGCGTCCGCCCTGCGGTTCTACGAGCGCGAGGGGCTCATCGAGGCCACCCGCACCAGCGGCGGCCAGCGTCGCTACCGGCGCAGCACGCTGCGCAGGCTCGCGTTCATCCGGGCGGCGAGCAACGTGGGCCTCACGCTGGACGAGGTGCGTTCGGAGCTCGGGCGGCTCCCGAGCAACCGCACACCCACGAAGGCCGACTGGCAGCGCATCTCCCAGCACTGGCACACCAGGCTCGACGAGCAGGTCGCCGCGCTCGAGGCGCTGCGGGACAAGCTCGACTCCTGCATCGGCTGCGGCTGCCTGTCGCTCAAGCAGTGTGGCATCTCCAACCCCTCCGACCGGGCCGCCCTCACGCCCGCCGCACCGGGGGCCGCCTTCCTGCCGCCGATGCTGCGCCGCCAGACGCGTGCTGCGGACTGAGCAGCCCCCACCCCAAGTCAGTCCCAAGCGGTGCGCAAGCGGTCGTCGCGACGCTGGTCACGACCACTTCATCCGCACCGCACCGGAGGACGACGACCATGACCACCACGACCCACGCCTGGCCCGAGCAGCTCACCTTCCCCGGACAGACCGCCGCCCACCCAGGCCCGGTCGACATGGTGATGATGTATGTGATGCACCACGCCTTCCGGCGCGACCTGACCGCCTTCGCGGCAGCAGCCAGCAGTACTCCCGTGCACGACCGGCAGAGCTGGCAGGCCCTCGCCGCGCGGTGGGACCTGTTCGCCGACCTGCTGCACCACCACCACTCGGGTGAGGACGCCGGCCTGTGGCCGCTGCTCATGGAGCGCACGGATCCCGCGGGCCGCATCGTCCTCGAGGCGATGGAGGCGGAGCACGCCGAGATCGACCCGGTGCTGCAGGCCTGTGCGGCTGGGTTCGCCCGGCTGTCCACCCATGCCGACGAGGACACCCGCGCAGCACTCGCGGTGCGCCTGTGCGCCGCGAAGGAGAGCCTGGGGCGCCACCTGCGGCACGAGGAGACCGAGGCCATCGCGATCATCCAGGAGGTGCTGACCCAGCAGGACTGGGAGGACCTCGAGGAGGAGCACTTCCGCCAGGGGATGTCGTTCCGGAAGATCCTCAGGCTCGTCCCCTGGGCCGCGCACGAGGTGCCGGGGCCGTTGCGGCGACAGGTCTTCGGCAAGTCGGGCAAGGCGAACGAGATCCTCTGGCGGCTCACCCGGCCCGGGTTCGAGCGGCGCGAGCGGGTCGCGTTCCGCCACGTCCGCTGAGCCGCGCGGTCTCGCGTCTCGCGTCTCGCGTCAGAACCCGAAGCGCTCCCGCTGGCCGCGCAGCCACTGCGCAGCCAGCGGGATCTGCCACTGCTCACACAGCTCGAGTGCCCGGTCGGCGTGCTCGGCGGCGAGCTCGCGCTCACCCACCGCAGCGGCCGCCTGCGCGAGGTACGCGTCGACCGGACCCATGGCGTTTCCGGACCCGGCGCAGCACGAACGTCCGGCGTACGGCGCCATCCGCTCGTAGGCCGCGGAAGCCATGGCATGGTCGTCCAGCCACAGACCGGCCTCTGCAGCGGCACACCAGTTGAGCATGGAGAACCAGTCGTCGTCGGCGAGGTCGACGAGGTGCTCGCGGTGGCAGGTCCGTGCCCGCTCCTCCTCGCCGCCACGCATCCAGAAGACCAGCACGGTCGAGGTGGCCGGCAGCGGGCTGACCTGCGCGAACCGCTCCAGCGCGGGAGCCACCTCCGCGGACCGGCCCTGCCACAGCCGCAGCGACATCAGCGCACCGGTCGTGGCGTCCTCGCTCTGCGCCAGCGACAGCTCCTGGTCCAGGCGCTGGATGCTCGCCAGCTGCTCCTCGCACTCCTCGAACCGGCCGGCCATCGCGAGCCAGGGCAGCTCGAGGCTGTCCAGGACGATCACGCCGTAAGGCAGCCGGAGCCGCTTCGCCCAGTCGCGCGCCACGGCGGCGTGCTCCCACATCTCCTCGACCAGGCCCAGCTCCGCCGCCACCACGGCCCGCAGCGTCGTCGAGACGACGTAGGCACGCTCGTCGGCGAGCCGGTGGGCCAGCTCCATCGCCTCGGTCACGAGCTCGCGACGCTCCTCGGCGGTCCGCGGGCACCACAGTGCGACGTAGGCGAGCTGGCACACGTCGAGCAGCAGGGCGTCGTCACCCAGCCGCCGGGCCATGGCGATCCCCTCGTCCACGAGGGCGCGGCGCTCCTCGAACGTCGACCCGTAGTAGATCTCCAGAGCCAGGCTGAGCATGACCCGAGACCGCACCGCCGAGTCCTCGGGGGGAAGCAGGCCGAGCACCTCTCGCAGGGCGTCGACCACGACGGCGTTCACGGTGCCGTGCGGACCCGACTGCCACAGCGCACCCACGGCCGTCGTCGTCGCAGCGCGCGCCAGCAGTTCGGGGTCATCGAGCGCGTGGGCCACCTCGATGAGCTGTTCGGCCGTCGCGACCAGCCCCGCCCAGTCGCCGGACCAGCGCTGGGCGTCGGCGAGGTCGGTCAGCACGTCGTAGCGTTCGCGGGGTGTCGCGTCGGGGTCCTGGGGCAGCACTGCCAGCGCGGCGCGCAACAGGTCGGCCGACTCCTCGTGGGCGTGCAGGCGACGGGCCAGCGCAGCGGCACCGACCGCGGCCAGCCAGGCACGGGCGGCGTGGGCCGGCCCGGCGGCGAGCCAGTGCCGCGCGCGCTCGGACTCCCGGCCCGGGAGGCCCTGCATCACCTCGGCGACCTTGGCGTGGGCGCGCGCCCGGCGGGTCGCGGGGATGTCGCCGTAGATGGTGTCGCGGACCAGGGCGTGGCTGAAGCGGTAGCGACCGATGTCGTCCTCGCGGACCAGCCCGGCGTCGAGCGCGGGGTCGGGCCAGTCGAGGAGGCTCTCCTCGTCGACGTCGGACGCCGCGCACACCGTGGTCAGGTCGAAGGCGCGACCGACCACCGCTGCCCACCGCAGCGCCGACACGGACGCAGGGGGGAGCCGCTGCAGCCGTCGGGTCAGGACGTCGTGCACCGCGGCGGGCGGGTGCGGTTCGGCGAGCAGTGCTGAAAGGTCGCCGTCCTCCCGGGCCAGCCGGGCGTACTCGACGAGGAAGAACGGGTTGCCGTCCGTGCGCAGTCGCAGCGCGTCCGCCTCGGACTCGGTGGGAGAGGCCAGGCTGACCGCCTCGACGACCCGAGAGATGTCCGCCGTGCCCAGCCCCGCGAGCTCGACGCGCAGGGCGTGCCGCCGGGCGAAGGTCTCGACGGCGTCCAGCAGTGCCTCCGCCGGCTCGGGATGGCCACGCCAGGTCCCGAGGACCAGCAGGTGTCCGCTGTGCACCGTCTCGCCCAACAGCCGCAACACCCTCAGCGACGCCACGTCGGCCCAGTGCAGGTCGTCGAGCACCACCAGGAGGGTGCGCTGCGCAGCAGCCTCGACCACCTCGCGGGCGATCGCCTCCCAGGCGCGGAACCGGGCGCCGCCGTCCTCGCGGCCGTCCTCCTCGGGCAGGTCGCGCCCCAGGCCACGCAGCACCTGCTGCCACGGCCACAGCGGGGGAGCACCGTCGTCCTGTGAGCAGCGACCGAGCAGCACGGTGACACCTCGCTCACCCGCCACCTTGGCCAGCTCCGCCGCGAGCCGGCTCTTGCCGATGCCGGGGTCGCCGACCAGCGCCGCGAGGGCCGGTGTGCCCGACTCGGCCTGCTCGAGGGCGTGCACGAGCTGGTCGAGGACGTCGTCGCGGCCGACCATGGGCCACGCCGGGATGGTGGGGACGTAGGACGTGATCCGCGAGGCCGTAGCAGGTGCGTTCGGCGTCACGCCACCCGGGGTAACCGCGGCGGGTCAGACAGCCGTCGCGGCTGCCGGCGGCTCCCAGTCGAGGGCCGGGTCCTGGCGAAGCACGGCGGTCTGCAGCTCGCGCAGCTCCAGACCGGGCTCCAGGCCGAGCTCGCCGGAGAGCACCTCACGCACCTCGCGCAGCGCCTCCAGGGCCTCGGCCTGGCGTCCGGATCGGGTGAGGGCAAGGGCGCGCAGCGCCCACAGCCGCTCACGAAGGGGGTGGGCCTTGGTGAGCCCTTCCAGCTCTGCGGCGACGGTGGCGTGGTTTCCCAGCTCGAGCGCGGCGACGGCCCGGTCCTCCAGCGCGACCAGGCGCAGCTCCTCGAGGCGGGCCCGCTCGGCGACCGCAGCAGGGGCGTCCTCCAGCTCGAGGTACGGCAGCCCGCGCCACTCGGCGAGCGCCGCGTCGAGCTCGGTGACCACCGCGCTCAGCTCGTCGGCGCTGAGCCCACGGGTCACGTGGAGCCGGCTGACCTGCCCCATCCGGTGGTGCGCGCGGCTGACGGCCCTGTCGAAGCGCGCCGCGTCGAGCCCGTCGTCCGGGACGCGCAGGACGTATCCAGGTGCCACGGTGACGAGCACGGTGGACGGAGTCCGCGCGGCGCGTGACGGCTCGAGTGCCCGCCGCAGCCCGGCGACGTAGGCCTGCAGGGTCCCCAGGACCCCGGGCGGAGGCCCTTCGGGCCACAGCATGTCGACGAGGGTGTCGACCGACACGGGTCGACCGTCCCCCATCGCGAGCGCCGCGACCAGGGCCCGTTGCTTGCGGGTGCCGAGGTCCACCGGGGCATCGCCGAGGGAGGCCTGGGCGGCACCGAGGACACCCACTCTCACCCGGTCGAGGATAGGACCGCAATCCCCTGCCGCACATCGCAATCGAGGTGACCACGGTGACGCCAGTGGGCGGAATCGGACGGAAAGGGCCGGTATGCCGCGCCCCCGCGGCATACCGGCCCTGCCCCTCCGTTCGCGACCCCTGCGTTCGTGAACCCCCGTTGGCGTCCCCTCAGTCGGTGACCTGGCCGTCCTCGACCAGCCGGGGGATCCGGTGGTTTCCCACGAACAGGCCGTTCGGGTCGACCGCGGACCGGATCGCCTTGAGCCGCAACCAGGTCAGCTCGTCGTACCCCGTGCGGGGGTCGACCGCACCCTCGGCGAAGTTGAGGTAGTTGCGGCCGTTGGCCCAGGGCGTGAGCGCCTTCACGAGGCGGTGCGCGTCGTGCTCGCCCTGCGCGGCCATCTCCGGGGTCGCCGCGACGGCCCCGGCGAAGGCGACGAACTGGGCGTCGAGCCGCTTCAGCGCGCCACCGCCCTCGTGGTCACGGCCCAGGGCGCCGCCGAGCTGACGGAGCTCGACGAGCAGCAGCGAGGAGGAGGTGCCCGGTCCGACCTCGCCCAGGAACGCGTCGATCGCGGCCTGCGGGAAGGCGTCGAGCATCGCGGTGTCGGAGACGAAGGGCGACGGGCCCTCGGGGTCCATGTGCAGCCGGGTGAGCGTGCGAGCCGGCACCCGGCCGAAGGTGTCCATCTCGGGACGCAGGGCGCGCAGCCCGCCCAGGATGGACTCCGCCTGCGCGTCACCGGTCAGGACCGCGCCGTCGATGACCACGACCGAGCGCCCACGCAGGGGCGCCGGGATGTCGGGCAACGGCGGCAGGTTCAGGACCCGCAGCGCAGTCGTCACCTCGTCGGGAGCCGTCGGCGCCCAGGCCGCCCACTCGTGGAACACGGACTCGGCACGGGTGACGTCCCAGACCATCATCCCGGCGTAGGCCGTCTCGATCGGGTAGAGGCGAAACTCCAGGGCGGTGACCACGCCGAAAGAACCGCCTCCCCCGCGCAGCGCCCAGAAGAGCTCCGGGTTGCGGTAGGAGTCGGCGCGCAGGTGCTCGCCCTCGGCGGTGACCAGCTCGACGGCGGTGAGGCTGTTGGTGGCCAGGCCGAGCTTGCGCGCATACCAGCCGATCCCACCGCCGAGGGAGTAGCCGGCGATGCCGACGTCGGGTGACGAGCCGTGGAGGGCGGCGAGGCCGTGCTCGGCCGCCGGCTCGGTGGCGTGCATCCACAGGGAACCGCCCTCGACCCGGGCGGTGCCGCGGGCGGGGTCGACCGTGACGCGGGCCATCGCTGAGGTGCGCAGCACGAGGACGTCGTCGAGGCCTTGTGCTGCAAGCGGTCCGGCGTTGTGCCCGGTGCTCTGCGGGGCGATGCGCAGGTCTGCCGAGGCAGCGGCGCGCACGAGCTGCTGCACCTCGGCCACGTCGGTGGGGTGGGCCACGGCGGCCGGGCGCTGGTCGACGGCGACGTTCCAGGGCAGGCGGGCCGCGTCGTACCCCGGGTCGCCGGGGACCTGGACGGTGCCGAGGCCGCGCAGCGCGTCGCCGCGCCGTGTCGTGGTGGAGAGCTCGCTGGTCATGGTGGGTGACTCCTTGTTCCGCTGTTGGTGTGTGCGGAACACGGTGCGCCCGAGGACTTGAGCACCACTTGGACCCGACTTGGGGTCGGGTGGGGTCGACGCCGGGTGAGTGTGGGCCGGGGCCCGGCTCAGCGCAGGCTGAGCGCCGGGTCAGGGCGAGGCTCAGCGCAGCGACGGGGCCGGCTGCTGCCGTTCTGCCGCCGCGGGCTCGTGCTGGGGGGCCGGGACGCGGCGGGCGGTGTCGCGGATGCAGTCGTGCAGCAGGTTCACCAGCTCGGTGGCGGGGTCCGGCACGCAGGCCACGGCGATGCCCTCCACGGCGTAGGCGACGATGTGCGGCGCCGTCTGCCGGCGGAAGGTGCGCTCGCTCGTCCGGGAGTCGCGGGCGTACCGCAGCGCCCAGGCGTGCGCCTCCGGGACCGCGACGAACGCGTCGTGGCACAGCACCTCGAGGTCGGGGTGGTCTCCGTCGAGGGTGCGCAGCATCCGCTGGGAGGTGAGCAACCCGACGGCCATGACGTTCTGGCGCACCGCCGGTGCGATCGGCAGGGTCGCGGCTGCCGCCCGGATGGCGATCGCCACGTCGACCTGCAGGTCGTCGCTGGTCAGCCCGACCACGTCGGGGATGAACCCGGCGATCCGCGGCCGGTCGTCGTCGGAGAGGCAGTCGTTGACCATGCGCGCCAGGGACGCGAGCAGCGGGTGCGTGCACTCCGGGTGGTCGCTCCACTTCTCGCCAGCGAGGTAGGAGGCCATCTCCATGAAGCAGGCACCCTTGCGCGGGTTGCGGTGACGTCCGGCGGAGAGCACCGGGACGAGGTCGGGCAGGTCGGCTGTCGGCGACATGGCGGCTCCAGATCCGGGCTGCGGGCCTGTCCCGCGACCCACTCCAACTATGCGCCGCTCGTGCGGTCGGCGCCACCCCATGAGAGGCAGGTATGCCGCGTCGTCACCCATCCGTTGTCGGCGGCTTCGCATCGTGAGTGGGCTCGACCGCGCGCCCATTCGACCGAATCGTCACCCAACCGCGCCGAACGGGGCCATCCGCAACGGTGGCTCGTCCTCGTGGTGGACGGCGCGCGCCATCCGCTGCGTGATGCGGCCCGGCCTGCCGGAACGCGACGATGGCCTCGCCGGGCGGAGACGCGAGATCGCCCGGCGCCACAGCAGCCGGGCTCGGCAGGGGGGCACGCAGATGACGATGATCGAGAGGCTCTACGACAACGCGTGGTACGTCGCGAACGCGGCACCGGCGGCCAGGGAGGAGCTCGCGGCAGCGGTCACCAAGGCGTGGATGGACCGTGAGAGCGCTGCCCAGGACGCCCAGCGCGCCCGGGCAGTCGCCACCCTGGCGCCAGCGCGCTCAGCGCTGGCGCTCTCCCTGGGCAACGCCGCCCAGGCGGGCTACGACCGCGCCCGGGCGCGCGCGGCCCAGGCGGCCCGGTGCACCGACATCATCGGAGGCCACGCGTTCTCCATCCAGCGAACCGCAGGTCCCGAGGGCGCGATGACCATCGAGGTCGCGTCGTGCACGTTGTCGAGGCACGCGACGTTGCGGGTCAGCGGGCGGGGGAAGCCTTGGGGTGCGGTGCTCCACGACCCGCAGTCACGCCACCGTGACCGCTTCTCGACGGTGCTGGGTCCGGACCCGTGGGAGGCCCTGCACTGGGTCTGCGAGTGGATCACCACCGACGCCTGAGCTCTCGGCCCTCACTCCTCCGGGACGTTCGCACGGAGCTCCTCGAGCCACGCACGCGAGGTTGCGTCGGACGGCATGCGCCAGTCACCACGGGGCGAAAGTGAGCCCCCGGCAACGACCTTCGGCCCGTTGGGTAGTGCCGACCGCTTGAACTGCTGGGTGAAGAACCGGGTGAGGAAGACCTCCTCCCACCGCTTGATGGTGGCCAGGTCGTATGCCGCGCGGCGGCCCTCGGGGTAACCCGCCGGCCAGTCACCGGCGTCCTTGTCGGACCAGGCGTGCCAGGCGAGGAAGGCGATCTTGCTCGGGCGGTACCCCAGCCGGAGCACGTGGTAGAGGGTGAAGTCCTGCAGGTCGTAGGGGCCGATGCGGTCCTGGGTGGACTGCATCTTCTCGCCCTCCTTGACCGGGACGAGCTCTGGACTGATCTCCTGCTCGAGGATGGCGATGAGCGTGTCGTTGACGGCAGCGTCGTCGCCGAACTGGCCGCTGCCCACCACCCACCTGATGAGGTGCTGCATCAGGGTCTTGGGCACACCTGCGTTGACCCCGTAGTGGGACATCTGGTCACCCACGCCGTAGGTGCACCAGCCGAGCGCCAGCTCGGACAGGTCGCCGGTGCCGAGGACGATACCGCCGCGCTGGTTCGCCGCCCGGAACAGGTAGTCGGTGCGCAGCCCGGCCTGGACGTTCTCGAAGGTGACGTCGTAGACCTCCTCGCCATGGCCGGCGGGATGGCCGAGGCCCTCGAGCATCTGGGTGGCAGCCGGGCGGATGTCGAGCTCCTCCCAGGTGATGCCCAGCGACTCCATGAGGTGGACCGCGTTGTCCTTGGTGCCCTGGCTCGTGGCGAAGCCCGGCATGGTGAAGCCGAGGATGTCGGTGCGTGGCCGCTCGAGCCGGTCCATCGCCTTGGCGGCGACGATCAGCGCATGGGTGGAGTCGAGGCCGCCCGAGACGCCGATGACGATCTTGGGCATCCGTTGGGCGTCGCCGCCACCGATCGCCCGCAGCCGCTGCTCGAGCCCGGAGACCTGGATGTTGTAGGCCTCGTAGCAGTCCCGGGCGAGGCGGCTCTCGTCGTCGGGCACGAACGGGAACCGGTCGACCTTGCGCCGCAGCCCGATGTCCCCGGTCGGCGGGTCAGCCTTGAAGTCGACCGTGCGGAACGCGTCCCCTGCCCCCAGACCGATGGACTCGGCGTGCCGGTTGTCGTCGAAGGACCCCTGGCGCAGCCGCTCCTGCCGCAGCCGGTCGAGGTCGACGTCGACGACCGTGGCACTGGCGACCTGGGGGAACCGCTCGCTCGCCCCGAGCAGCTCACCCATCTCGTAGACCATCGTCATGCCGTCCCACGACAGGTCCGTGGTCGACTCGCCCCGGCTCGCCGCGGCATAGGCGTACGCGGCACTGCACCGGTAGCTCGCCGAGCGCGCCATCAGGTGCCGGTCCTCCGCACGGCCCACCGTGATGGGCGAGGCGGAGAGGTTGAGCAGGACCGTGGCCCCGCCCAGAGCTGCCTTGGCGCTCGGCGGCACGGGCACCCACATGTCCTCACAGACCTCGACGTGGACGACGAGCCCGTCGACGTCGGCGGCCCTGAAGAGCAGGTCGGGGCCGAATGGGACGTCACCCCCGTCGTCGGCACCCGGCCAGTTCGGGGCGTGCAGGTGGTCCTCGCGGCAGTCCTCCCCGGAGGCGAACCAGCGCTTCTCGTAGAACTCGCGGTACGTGGGCAGGTACGACTTGGGTGCGACGCCGAGCACCTGGCCACGGTGGATGACGATCGCGCAGTTGTAGAGGCGGTTGTCGTGGCGCAACGGAGCGCCCACGACAACCAACGGCAGCAGCTCCTTGGTCGCCTCCGCGATGGTGACGACGGCGCGGTCGACCTGGTCGAGCAGGACGTCCTGCATCAGCAGGTCGTCGATGGCGTAGCCGGACAGTCCCAGCTCGGGGAAGACCGCGACCGCGACACCGTCCTCGTGCAGGGCACGTACCTGATCGAGGATCGTCTCGGCGTTGTGTGCCGGGTCGGCGTCCGCGACCGGGACGGTACACGCGGCGACGCGTACGAACCCGTGGCGGTAGGCGGAGCGGAAGTCCCCGTGGTCCATGCTCCGCAGTCTGTCAGAGCGGGATCAGGTGACGCGGGCGAAGAGCTCCCGCGCGTGGGCGACGACCGCGTCGGGCCGGTCGTCGACGAGGAAGTGCGCCGCCCCGTCCACGAGGTGAGCGGCCAGGTCGTCGGCGACGTCGCCGGGGACGTCGAGGTCACCGTGGCGCACGCCCGGCTCGGCCGCGCCCATGAGCGCCACGGTCGGCACCGTGAGCGGGCCGCGGTAGGCGCGCGTCGCCACCATGCGTCGCATCTCGGGAAGGATGAGGTGCCGGTACAGGGCGGACCCCGCCTCGGGGTGACCGTCGGCGTGCAGCCGACTGGTGAACGCCTCGAGATCCCCTGGGGTGAACGAGTCGCGCGTGGCCGCGAACCCCGCCAGCAGGTGCCGGGCGAGCCCCCTGGTCCGCAGCGCCCGCGGCCCCAACCCCGGGGTGGCGACGACCGGCTGGAACCACAGCTGCGGCATACCGGCCAGCATGTGGGGCCGGACCCGCAGGTAGGGGTGCGGGCCGAGGCACAGGAACGCGGCCACCCGCTCTGGGTGCTCGAAGCAGAGCCGGTAGCCAACGAAGGCGCTGAAGTCGTGGGCGACGAGTCGTACCCGCTCGAGCCCGAGGGCGTCGAGCAGGGCCAGCACGTCGCCCGTGATCTGCGCGACGGTGTAGCCGCCGGCAGGCGCGTCCGTCCACCCGGCACCCCGCAGGTCCGGCGCGATGACGCGGTGGTCCTGGGCCAGGTCCGGGATCACCTTGCGCCACTCCCACCAGTGCTGGGGGAACCCGTGGAGGAGGAGCACCGGATCCGCAGCGAGGTCGCCCGCCTGCGCCACGTGCATCCGTAGACCATCGGGCAGGGTCACGAACGAATGCGTCGTCCCGTCCAGCCTCGGCAGGCCTGCCAGCTCAAGCAGGTCGGAACGCGGCTGTCGCGAGTCGGTGCCCATGTGAATGGTGTACTACGTTCATAGTGAACCGGCACTATGTTTATAGTGACAAGTGGCCGACACACGGGACCGCGCCCTGGACGCCGCCATCGACCTGCTCGCCACCGGCGGCCTGCGCGCCCTCACGCACGGGCGGGTCGACGACCGCGCGGAGCTCCCGCGCGGCTCGACCTCCAACTACTTCCGCACCCGCGACGCCCTCTGGGTCGGCGTGGCCAACCGCATCCTCGAGCGCGAGCTCGCCATGGTCGACGCGACGGTCCTCCCCACGACGACCGAGGAGCTCGTCGACGCCCTGTGCGCCCTGTATGCCGTGGCCACCGGGCCGATGCGCGCCGTCACCACCGCGCGCATGGTGCTCTTCGTCGAGGGAAGCCACCACACGGGGCTCCGAGAAGCGCTGTCGCACGGTCGGGTCCTCATGATGGCGTCCGCCGAGCGGCTGCTGCGAACCTTCGGCGTGTCCGACCCCGCGACGGCCGCCGTCACGCTGGGCGCAGTCTACGAGGGGATGCTTCTGCACGCCGTTGCCCGGGATGACGACCGCGACCCCCGGCCGTTGCTCGACCTCGTCGTGCGCGCCTCCCTGCGCTGATCGCTGGCCGTCGCCGGGTCACTACCGGCTCACCGGCGACCCCGACCTCGGCTGCCACGACCACACCCTCGCGGCCGTCAACGGCACCTTCACCACCGATCGCACCGACTGCTGGGGGCGCGGCGCGGCGCCATGGCGTCATTCCTTGGTGCGTGACGGCAATACTGGCCGCCATCACCCCGGGGACGGACCCACCTGCTGGTTCTCGACCTGGGTCGGCAGGGTCACCGTGAACACGGTCCGCCCCGGGACCGACTCGACGGTGAGGGTGCCGTGCTGCTCCTGGCTCACGATCCGCCAGGCCGTGTCCAGCCCCAGCCCCGTGCCCTGCCCCTGGGGCTTGGTGGTGAAGAACGGCTCGAAGATCCGCGTCCGCACGTCGTCCGGGATCCCCGGACCGTCGTCCTCGATCTCGACCACGACCGCCCCGCCGTCCGCACTCCCGTCGGCCGCCCGGGCGGCGCGCGTGCGGATCGTGAGGGTGCCCCTGCCCTCGGTGGCGTCCACGGCGTTGTCCACGATGTTCGTCCACACCTGGTTGAGCGTGTTGCCCACGACGTGCACGGGCGGAAGGGTGCGGTCGTACTCGCGTCGGATGGTGACGTTACGCAGCCGGTGGTCGAGGATCACCAGCGTGCCGTCGAGCTCGGCGTGCACGTCGACGTCCTGCTCGGTGGCGCGGTCCATGTGCGTGTATCCCTTGACCGCAGCGACCAGGTCGGAGATGCGCTGGCTGCTGCGGGCCAGGATCTCGGTCGACTCGCTGAGCGTCGCGCTCGCGTCGAGCCAGCGCAGGGTGGGAGCGAGCGCCTCGTCGGGCACCGCTCCGGCGAGCGCGTCGAGGTCGGCCGGGCTGGCGCCGAGCAACGCGAGGCCCGGTGCAAGGGACCACCCCTGCGGTATGCCGCGTCGCCCGAGCCAGCCCTCCACGTCCCGTTCGCGCCGGTCCAGGTCCATGGGGTCGACCGGCGCAGGCGTGTGCGAGTCGTCAACGGGCCGGGCGCCGGCGGCGAACGCGGTCACCGCCTGCCACTGATCGGCGCCCAGGCCTGCGCCCACCAGGTCGCGTGTGGCCAGGTCCCGGGTGCCCATCGCCTCCACCATCCGCGCCACCGCACGGGTGACCGCTGCGGAAGGGTTGTTGAGCTCGTGGGCCAGACCGGCGGAGAGCTTGCCCAGGGCTGCCATCTTCTCGAGGTAGCGGGCCTGCTCCGCGCGGACCAGCTCCGCGTTCTGGACCTCCAGCTCGCCAGAGCGCAGCCGCTCGGTGATGTCGCGGAAGAAGCCGTGCGTCGCGACCACCTCGTGACCCACGACGCGCGAGGTGACGCTGCCCTCCACCGGGACGGCCCGGCCGTCCTTGGCCACGAAGACCGCGTCCATCGACGGTATCGGCTCCCCCTTGATGGCCTGCTGGAAGAGCAGCTGGCAGTGCGCCACCGAGCTCTCGTGGATGATGTCCCAGATGTTGAGGCCGCTGAGGTCATCGGCGCTGTAGCCGAGGGTGTCGAACCAGGCCTGGTTGACGAACTCGAAGGTTCCGTCGGGTCGGACGCTCTGGATCATCTCCCAGGCGTTGTCGATGACGGCGCGGTAGCGCTGCTCGCTCTCCGCGAGCCGCAGGCTCTCCTCGGTCACCCAGACCTCCCCAGTGGGTTCTACCGGCGACGCCTCATGCGAACGTCGGTTGCCCGGGAGCCCTGCCTCGCCACAGTGTAGGGCGGGACTGGTGTCGGGACCGCGCTCCGAGAGTCGCGGAGGAAGGGTGGAGGTGTCGCGGTGGCCAAGCCGGTGATCCTCGCCGTGGACGACGACGCCGAGGTCCTCCAAGCGGTGGCTCGAGACGTCCGGCAAGGCTTCGGCGAGCGGTTCCGGGTCATCCGCGCCGACTCCGGCGAGCGTGCCCTCGAAGTGCTGCGCCAGGTGAAGCTCGAGGGCGACGCGGTGGCGCTGCTGCTCGTCGACCAGCGGATGCCCCACATGACGGGCGTGGAGCTGCTCGCCGAGGCCACCAGCCTGTTTCCGGACGCGAAGCGGGTTCTCCTGACGGCCTACGCCGACACCGACATCGCGATCCGGGCCATCAACGACGTACGCCTGGACCACTACCTCGTCAAGCCGTGGGACCCACCCGAGGAGCGCCTGTACCCGGTGCTCGACGACCTGCTCGGCGACTGGACCTCGAACCACGAGCCGCCGTTCGAGGGCGTCCGCCTGGTCGGGCACCGCTGGTCGCCGGAGGCCCACACGGCGAGGGACTTCCTCGCCCGCAGCCAGGTTCCGTACCAGTGGCTGGACCTGGACAAGGAGGACGAGGCGCGCCACCTGCTCGACCTGGTCGGCGGCAACCCGGACGACCCCGAGGACGACGGACCCCTGCTGGTGTTCCCAGACGGCTCGGTGCTGCGGCGGCCGACTCCCGAGGGCATCGCCGACCGCCTCGGTCTTCGCGGCAGCCTCGACGTCCCCCTCTACGACCTCGTCATCGTCGGCGGCGGGCCGGCCGGTCTGGGTGCGGCGGTCTACGCCACCTCGGAGGGGTTGCGCACCGCGCTGGTCGAGCGCGAGACCACCGGTGGCCAGGCAGGCATGAGCTCGCGGATCGAGAACTACCTGGGCTTCCCCTCCGGCCTGACCGGTGCGGACCTGGCCCGTCGCGCCACGACCCAGGCTCGTCGGTTCGGCACCCAGATGCTGCTCACGCGGGACGCCGTGGCGCTCTCGGAGTCGGCGGGCAGCCTCGGCATCTCCCTCGCGGACGGAGGAGAGGTTCGAGCCCACTGTGTCCTGGTCTGCACCGGTGTCTCCTACCGGCAGCTCAACGTGCCGGGCGCCCAGGCCCTCATCGGTCGCGGGGTCTACTACGGGGCCGGCCTGTCGGAGGTCGCCAGTGTGCGCGGCGAGGACGTCGTGGTCGTGGGCGGCGCGAACTCCGCCGGGCAGGCGGCCGTCCACTTCGCCCGGGTGGCC
>JAICSZ010000490.1 GCA_025936615.1 Pedococcus sp.
GCCGGCCGGCGCTACGAGCGGTCAACGCCGAGGTGCGTGCCCAGCTCGGGCCGTTCGACACCTGGCACGACTGCGTCCACCTCGACGAAGACCGCTGCGACTGCCGCAAGCCGCGTCCCGGCATGGTGCTGGACGCGGCTGCAGCCCTCGGCGTGGACCCGGCCGAGGTGGTCGTCGTGGGCGACATCGAGAGCGACCTGCTCGCCGCGCGGGCCGCGGGGGCGCGGGCGATCCTCGTCCCCACCGCGCTCACCCGGTCCCAGGAGGTGGCGGACGCCCCTGTCGTCGCTGACTCGCTGCTCGGGGCCGCGGAGCTCGTCCTCGGGAGGCAGCTGTGAGGTCGGTGCTCGCCGTGCGGACGGACTCCGCAGGGGACGTCCTGCTCATGGGGCCGGCGGTGCGGGCCCTCGCCCGCGGTGCGGACCGGGTCGACCTGCTCGTCTCGCCCCGTGGCGCCGAGGCCGCGGCCATGCTGCCCGGTGTCACCGACGTCATCGAGTTCGACCCGCCCTGGGACGGCGTGCCTGCCGCACGGTTCGAGCCGCACCTGGTCGCCGGGCTCGTGGACCGGCTGGCCGGCAACGCGTACGCCGAGGCCGTCGTGTTCACCTCCTACCACCAGAGCCCGCTGCCGATGGCGATGGTGGCCAAGCTCGCGGGCGTTGCACGCGTGGTCGCCGCGAGCGACGACTATCCGGGGGCGCTGCTCGACGTGCGGCACCGCCGCCTGGCGGACGGCAGCGACGACGACGGCACTCGGCGCGGCGGGCACGAGGTCGTGGCCGCCCTCGACCTCGTCGGGGCGGCCGGCTACCGGCTCTCGCCGGGCGACGACGCACGCCTGCGGCTCCGCGAACCGCTTCCACCCCTCCCTGCGGGCCTGCCGACCGCGCCGTACGTCGTGCTCCACCCGGGAGCGGCGGTGCCCTCTCGCAGCATCGAACCCGCCCAGGCCAGGGCGGTCGCCACCGCGCTCGCCGACGACGGCTGGGAGGTGGTGGTGAGCGGGGGACCGAGCGAGCTCGAGGCGGCGCGTCAGGTCACCCCGTTCGGCGGCACCAACCTCGCCGGCCGCACGAGCCTCGCTGACCTCGCGTCGGTGCTGGCCACGGCGGCTGCCCTGGTCGTGGGGAACACCGCGCCCGCACACCTGGCCTCCGCGGTGGGGACCCCAGTGGTGTCGCTGTTCGCCCCGGTGGTGCCGGCCGCGCGGTGGGAGCCGTGGAAGGTGCCCTGCGTGCTGCTCGGCGACCAGCAGGCGCTCTGCGCCGGGACCCGCGCCCGCGTCTGCCCCGTGATCGGCCACCCGTGCCTGTCGCACGTCGCGCCCGCCGAGGTCGTGGCCGCGGTTCGCGCCCTGACCGGGCGACGCCCGGACCGGAGGGTGGCGTCATGAGGGTGCTCGTCTGGCACGTGCACGGTTCGTGGACCAACTCCCTCGTCCAGGGCGTGCACGAGTACCTCCTGCCGGTGACGCCGTGGCGCGGCAGCGAGGGACGGGGGCGTGCGCAGACCTGGGACTGGCCGGCGTCCGCCCGCGAGGTGCCCGTCGCCCAGCTGCGCTCCGAGCCGGTCGACGTCGTCGTGCTGCAGCGTCCCGAGGAGCTCGACTGGTGCCGCAAGTGGACCGGGCGCGAGCCGGGCATCGACGTGCCAGCGGTCTTCCTGGAGCACAACGCCCCCCACGAGCACGCGGTCACCACGCCCCACCTGATGGGCACGGCGGAGTGGGCACCACGCGGCATACGGCTCGTGCACGTCACCCACTTCAACGCCATGGCGTGGGACAACGGTGACGCGCAGGTGTCGGTCATCGAGCACGGGATCCCC
>JAICSZ010000494.1 GCA_025936615.1 Pedococcus sp.
CCACCGAAGTTGACGGCCACGGCGAGCACTGCGCCTTGCCTGTCGCGGGTCCCGAATCGCAGGTAGGAGTAGGTGTTTCCTGCATTGTCGTTGGCATCGAGCCACTCGAAACCTGCCGGGTCGGTGTCCAGGGCCCACAGGGAGGGGTTGGCCTGGTAGACGCGGTTGAGCTCCTTGACCAAGTTGTGCACGCGGTAGTGCGCGGCGTGGTCGAGCAGCCACCAGTCGAGCGAGCGGCCGTCGGCCCACTCCGCCTCCTGGGCGAACTCGGTGCCCATGAAGATGAGCTGCTTGCCCGGGTGGCTCCAGAGGTAGGCGAGAAAGGCACGCACCGTCGCGAGCTGGTCGTAGCGGCTGCCGGGCACCTTGCGCAGCATGGACCCCTTGCCGTGCACCACCTCGTCGTGGCTGATCGGCAGCAGGTAGTTCTCGCTGTAGGCGTACATCAGCGAGAAGGTCAGCAGGTTGTGGTGGTACTGCCGGTGGACCGGGTCCTCCTTGAGGTAGCGGAGGGTGTCGTTCATCCAGCCCATGTTCCACTTCAGGCCGAACCCGAGGCCCCCCATGCTGGTGGGCTTGGTGACGCCCGGCCAGGACGTGGACTCCTCGGCGATGGTGACGATGCCGGGGACCCGCTTGTATGCCGTGGCGTTGGCTTCCTGGAGCAGCCCCACCGCCTCGAGGTTCTCGTGGCCCCCGTGCACGTTGGGGAGCCACTCGCCGTCGCGGCGTGCGTAGTCCAGGTAGAGCATCGATGCGACCCCGTCGACGCGCAGGCCGTCGACGTGGAACTCCTCGAGCCAGAAGAGGGCGTTCGCCACGAGGAAGTTGCGCACCTGCCGGCGCCCGAAGTCGAAGATGTAGGACCCCCACTCGGGGTGCCAGCCCCTGCGCGGGTCCGGGTGCTCGTAGAGGGGGAGGCCGTCGAACTGCGCCAGCGCCCATGGGTCGGTCGCGAAGTGCCCGGGCACCCAGTCGAGGATCACGCCGATGCCGGCCTGGTGCAGCCGGTCGACGAGGAACCGGAAGTCGTCGGGCCTGCCGAACCGCGCGGTCGGGGCGTAGTAGCTGGTGATGTGGTACCCCCACGACGGCGGGTAGGGGTGCTCCATGACGGGCATGAGCTCGACGTGGGTGAAGCCGAGGTCGCTCACGTAGTTGACCAGGTGCTCAGCCAGGTCGCGGTAGGAGTGGCCCTGTCGCCACGAGCCGAGGTGGACCTCGTAGGTGCTCATCGGCCCGGTGTGCGGGTCGCGCCCGGCACGGCCCTGCATCCACTCCGCGTCCCCCCAGTCGTAGCGCGACTGCTCGACCGAGGAGGCGCGACCAGGCGGCAGCTCGGTGGCCCGGGCCATCGGGTCGGCCTTCTCGCGCACCCTGCCGTCGGCACCGCGCACGAGGAACTTGTAGAGGGTGCCGTCGCCCACGCCGGGCACGAACAGCTCCCACACCCCGGACTCACCGAGCAGGCGCATCGGGTGCATGCGGGTGTCCCAGTTGTTGAAGTCGCCGGCCACGTGGACGGCCTGGGCCCGCGGCGCCCACACCGCGAACGACGTCCCCACGACCCGCCCCATCGGCCCGGGGTACTCGCGCACATGGGCGCCGAGCACCGTCCACAGCTGTTCGTGACGGCCCTCGCCGATCAGGTGCAGGTCGATGGAGCCGAGGGTCGGCGCAAAGCGGTAGGGGTCGTCCTGGACGTGCTCGATGCCGTCGCCGTAGGTCACCCCGACGCGGTAGTCCATGGTCCGGGTCGCGCCCTCGCGCACACCGCCCCAGACGCCGTC
>JAICSZ010000254.1 GCA_025936615.1 Pedococcus sp.
ACCTTCCTGTCCAGCCTCGACACCTCGGTGGCCGCACCCGTGATGTCGCTGGTGCTGCTGGCGCTGGGGCTCTACGTCCTGACCCGGTTCACCGTCCGCGGGCTGCGACGCGACCGCCTGGGGCACCCGCTGCGCAAGCGGTTCCTCGGTCCGCTCGGACTGTTCGCCGGGTTCGTCGACGCCACCGGCGGCGGCGGCTGGGGGCCGGTGGGAACCCCCGCGATCCTGGCCAGCGGCCGGCTCGAACCGCGCAAGGTCATCGGCTCGATCGACACCAGCGAGTTCCTCGTGTCGGTGGCAGCCAGCCTCGGCTTCCTGCTCGCCCTCGGCTCGCAGGGCATCGCCCTGGGGTGGGTCCTCGCCCTGCTCGCCGGTGGGCTCGTCGCCGCACCCGTCGCCGCGTGGCTGGTGCGGCACGTGCCGCCGCGGGTGCTGGGGTCGGCGGTGGGCGGACTCATCGTCCTCACCAACACCCGCACGCTGCTGACGTCGGACTGGGTCGATGCCCCGGCCGACACCCGCTGGGTCGTCTACGCCGCGGTCTGCGCGGTCTGGGCGGGCGCGGTGGCCCACTCGGTGCGCGCCCACCGGGCCGAGCGCCACCTCGCGCCGACACGCAGCACCAGCAGCGCGGGCAACGACCTCGCCGCCGACCCTGCCTGACGCCGCCTCATCGTCGAGCGTGCACGACGCGCTGACGAATGGCCCGCAGCTTCAGCGCGTCGTGCACGGTCTATGGGGGTTGGGCCGCCTCAGACGGTGACGCCACGCAGCACGACGTGCTGGGGGGCGTCGAGCACCCGGATCTCGAGCCGTGGGTCGGCCGGGTAGACCACCAGGTCGGCGTCGGCGCCCTCCTCGAGGCCCGGCCGGCCGAGCCAGGCGCGCGCACCCCACGCCGCGGCATACAGGGCCTCGCTCTCGGTGAGGCCCGCCCGGGTGAGCTCGATCGCCTCCTCCGCGACCAGCCCGTGGCGCAACGAGCCTCCCGCGTCGGTGCCGACGTAGATGGGGATGCCGGCGTCGTGGGCCGCCCCGATGGTGTCGTAACGCCGGCGGTGGAGGTCGATCATCCGGCGGTGGTAGTCGGGGAACTTCTCGCGCGCCGGCTCGGCGATGGCCGGGAAGGTGGCGATGTTGACCAGGGTCGGCACGATGGCGATCCCCTGCGCGGCGAACTGGGCGATGGTCTCCGGCTCGAGCCCGGTCGCGTGCTCGATGCAGTCGGTGCCGGCGGCGGCGAAGTCGTAGAGCGACGCCTCGCCGAAGCAGTGCGCGGTGACGCGGGCGCCCTCCTCGTGCGCGGCAGCGATCGCCTGGGTGAGCACGTCGACCGGCCAGCAGGGGGTCAGGTCCCCCGCGTCGCGGTCGATCCAGTCGCCCACGAGCTTGACCCAGCCGTCGCCGGCCCGGGCCTCGATCCGGACGCGGTCGACCAGCTCGTCGGGCTCGACCTCCCACGCGTAGTTGCGGATGTAGCGCCGGGTGCGCGCGATGTGCCGGCCTGCGCGGATCACCTTGGGCAGGTCGGGGCGGTCGTCGATCCAGCGGGTGTCCGCGGGCGAGCCGGCGTCGCGGATCAGCAGCGTGCCGGCATCGCGGTCGGCGAGCGCCTGGGCCTGCGAGGTCTTGTCGTCCACCGCACCGTGGGCATCCAGCCCGACGTGGCAGTGCGCGTCGACCAGCCCCGGCAGCACGAAGCCCTCCAGCGTCTCCACGTCCGCACCCGCCGTCGTGGGCTGCTCGAAGGTGAGCCGTCCGCCGACCACCCACGCCTGCGCCCGGACGTCGTCGGGCCCGACCAGGACCGGTCCGCTCAGGTGCAGCACCGTTGCCGTCATGGAGGCGACCCTAGCGGCGACCGTCGACTCAGCCGGCCGCGGCCTTCGGCGCCACGAACCGCCGCAGCGCCTCGATGACGACCAGCGGCGCGTCGGTGTGCACCCAGTGCGAGGCGCCCTTGACGGTGAGCTGCCGCACCCGGGGGAACAGCGCCCGCATCGTCTCGGCGTCGCCGTCCTTGACGTAGCGCGACTCCCCACCGGCGATCCACAGGACCGGCCCCTCGAAGGGCTCGACCTCGCCCGCCGCGACCGGCCAACCGGCGATCACCGAGCCGGCCCCCTTCTCGGCGTCCGCGGCGACCAGCTCGAGGTTGGCCTGCCAGCGCCAGCCGTCACCGTCGCGCCGCAGGTTCTGCAGCAGGAACGCCTTGACCCCCGGGTCGGGCTCGTCGAACCGCGCCTCGGCGTCGGCGCGGCTGGTCAGCTGGTCGAGCGGGAGCGTCTGCATCTCGCGGATGTAGCCCTCGAACCGTTCGAGCGAGCCGTACGACTTCGGCGCGATGTCGACGACCACGAGGCGCGCCACGAGGTCCGGCTGCTGCAGCGCCAGGAGCATCGCGGTCTTGCCGCCTAGCGAGTGCCCGACCACGGTCCACGCGCCTTGGGCGTCGACCGCCCGCAGGGTGTCCGCGACCGCGTTGGCGTACCCGTCCCACGAGAACTCACGCGTCCACGGCGAGCGCCCGTGGTCGGGCAGGTCGATGAGGGTGCAACGGGCGTCGGTCCCGTCGGCCCCGGCGAGCGCCTTGGCGATCTGCTGCCAGTTTCGCCCCTGCCCGAACAGCCCGTGCAGGAACGCCACCCGTGGCCCCGCCGTGCCGACGGACAGGGTGTGCAGGCTCACTGGCCGAGGAACTTCTCGAAGCCCTTGGGCAGGTTCGCCGGGTCGAGGTCAGCCGGTATGCCGCCGTTCCCGGCACCCGCCCCGCCCGCGCCACCGAAGGCGGACCCGGTCCCCGCGCCGCTGCGCGCCGCCTTGGCCTTCTCCGCGGCGGCCCGCTCCTCGGCGGCCCGCTTGGCGGGGTTGCCGGACTTGGACTTCTTGCGCTGGGGCTGCTGCTTGCCCCGCTTGCCAGCGCCCATGCCCGGGATGCCGGGCATCCCGGGGATGCCACCGCCGCGGGCGAGCTGCTTCATCATCTTCTGCGCGTCGGTGAACCGCTCGAGCAGCCCGTTGACCTCGGACACCTCGACGCCCGAGCCCTTCGCGATGCGGGCCCGTCGCGAGCCGTTGATCTGCTTGGAGTGCGTGCGCTCGAACGGCGTCATCGAGCGGACCATCGCCTCGATGCGGTCGAACTCGCGCGGGTCGAGGTTGTCGAGCTGGGCCTTCATCTGGCCCATGCCCGGCATCATGCCGAGCATCGACTTCAGGCCGCCCATCTTCTTGAGCGCGGCCATCTGCGACAGGAAGTCGTCGAAGGTGAAGTCCTCCTCCGCGAGGAACTTGCGCTGCATCTCCTGCGCCTGGCTGGCGTCGAACGCCTTCTCCGCCTGCTCGATGAGCGTGAGGACGTCGCCCATGTCGAGGATCCGTGACGCCATCCGGTCGGGGTGGAAGACCTCGAAGTCCTTCACCGTCTCGCCGGTGGAGGCGAACATGATCGGCTTGCCGGTCACGCTCGCCACCGACAGCGCCGCACCACCGCGGGCGTCACCGTCGAGCTTGGACAGCACGACACCGGTGAAGTCGACGCCCTCGTTGAACGCCTGGGCGGTCTCGACCGCGGCCTGGCCGATCATCGCGTCGATGACGAACAGCACCTCGTCGGGCTGGATCGCCGCGCGGATGTCCGCGGCCTGCTGCATGAGGTTGGCGTCGACGGCCAGCCGTCCGGCGGTGTCGACGATGACGACGTCGTGCTGGGCGCGCCTGGCCTGCTCGATTCCGGCTCGGCTCACGGCCACCGGGTCGCCGTAGGAGCGGGTGCCCTCACCAGTGGAGGCGACGGCGTCGTGGCCGCCGATGTTGCCCCGCTCGGGCGCGAACACCGGCACGCCGGCGCGCTCGCCCACCACCTCGAGCTGGGTGACGGCGTTGGGTCGCTGGAGGTCGGCCGCCACGAGCAGCGGGGTGTGGCCCTGCTCCTTGAGCCACTTGCCGAGCTTGCCGGCGAGCGTGGTCTTTCCCGAGC
Organism: Pedococcus sp.; assembly: GCA_025936615.1. The sequence goes on from JAICSZ010000254.1 coordinate 3,980, forward strand.
CCTGCAGGCCGGCGAGCATGATGACGGTCGGGGGGTTCTTGGCGTGCTGGATGGTGCGGGTCTGGCCGCCGAGGATGGTCACCAGCTCGTCGTTGACGATCTTGACGACCTGCTGCGCGGGGTTGAGGGCCTGCGAGACCTCCTCGCCGAGCGCACGCTCGCGCACAGCCGAGGTGAACTTCTTGACGACGGGCAGCGCGACGTCCGCGTCGAGCAGCGCGAGGCGGATGTCACGGACCGTGCTGTTGACGTCGTGCTCGGAGAGCCGCCCCTTCCCCCGGAGGTTCTTGAAGGTGGCGGTCAGGCGGTCGGACAGGCTGGTGAACACG